>CBFGLP010000671.1:0-10008 GCA_965649595.1 uncultured Myxococcales bacterium
CGGCGGGATCATAGATGTGCCCACAGATCGTGCACCGGTACTTCTTGGCTGCGGCCATGTGGCGGCGAAGGTAACACTCCCGGCCGGCTGGTAGAGTGCGCGAGTGGCCGACTCCGCGTCCGCGCTGGCTCGCTGGTTGCCGACTCTGCTGGGCGCCAGCTTGGCCCTCGGCACCGTCGCGCTCTACGAGCTCGGGGTCGTCGGCTCTCCCGAGATCGACGACTGTGCGTGCGACCAGACCCGCGAGCCACCACCACCTCGCACATCCGCACCTACCACCGCTTCGCCAGCGGAGCGCCCCCACCCCGGTCACGCGACCGAGCGCGAGGCATTGGTCGAGCAGGTCGAGAAGCTCGAGACCCAAACCAAGCTCTTGGCCGAGCAGAACGCGGCGGGCGAGGTCCGCTACCACGGGCACAGCCAGGCCGAGCTCGAAGCGATGGCGCGCAACTGCGACGTCCGAGCCGACTACCCGACCTTGCTCGATCCCCAGGCTGCCGAGGACCTCGCGCTGACCTCCGATGAGCAAGACGCCTATCGCCGCGCGCTCGAGCGCTTCGCCGAGCAAGAGAACCAGCTGCACCGCGAGCTCCTGCGCGAGCTCTCACCCGACCTCGACGTCGACGCGCTCGACACCGCCGAGGTCCGCAAGCGCCTGGTTCGTCAGCTCGGTCGCAGCAAGCGAAAGGAGGACGCGGACATCCGGCGGCAGATCGCCGAGGAGCGAGCAGGCATGCGCGAGCCTCCGGACGAAGCGAGCCTCGCGGACAGCTCGGTGTTCGCTCGCTACACGCGGGCTCGCTTCGAGGCGGGGAATCGCTTTTCGCGGCTGCTCGAACAGGAGCTGGGGGCCGAGCGGACTCAGGAATTGCGCAGCGTGTTCGACGGGTGGAAGGGCGCTCGGCTGCGCGAGAGCGAGTGCCCGGAGCCACGCTGAGCGGCGTGATAGCGTGATCGCGTGATCGCGTGCCCGGCTCGACTCCAGACGAGGCTTGGATCCGCGTCTAAGGCACGACCGCGACCGCGAGCTTGGCCATCGCCGCCGCCTCGGACGCGACGCTCGGCACGACGATCCGCCGCAGCACCCCATGGTGCCCGCTCCCACACACGAGCAAGCACGCCTGCGCGTCCTGAGCCAGATCGACCAACCCGGGCAGCACGGACCCGCGCGCCACGGTGGTCTGCACGGACTCGGGGATCCGATGCGCGCGCACGAACTGCTCCATGCGCTCGCGGCCGCGATCGAGGATCTCGTTCGACAGGTTCTCCCACCGAGCAGCCTGAACGAAGCCAGCGTAGCCGAGCTGGTCGGGCATCTCGGCCATGTGGGCGAGCAGCAGCGGTCGGTCGAGATCGACCGCCAGGAAGTGCGCCCACTCGTAGGCCCGCGCCGAGCTCTCGGTGAAGTCGGTGGCGACGACGATCGGGCCGCTGCCCACCGACGACGCGAGCAGGTCCGAGGGCGCGACGATCACCGGCGTCCTGAGCCGTCGCAGCAAGCGACGCGCGACGCTGCCGAGCCGCGGGAAGGTCATCGAGCGAGCCGCTGGCGCGCGGCGGCTGATCAGCAGGGCCGAGCTCCCGTGCGCGACGCTGCGCTCCTCGAGTAGCTCGACCACGTCGCCCGCGAGCACCTCGGGCGGCTGCAAGTGGGCCCCGTGCGCGACCTCGTCGAGCAGTTCCTTGCCGCGCTGAACGAACGCGCCCTGGATCGTGCCTTCGTCGGCGTGACGGATCAGCTCGACCATCGCGTCCGGCTCGATCACGTGGACCGCATGGATGTGCTCGGCCTCGGCGACTCCGGCGGTGCGACACAGCCACAGCGCGTACTGGATCGCGCCGGTCGTCTGTGGGCGGAGGTCGAGGCCGATGGTCAGGTCGAGGCTGGCGGACATCGACCCGAGTGTCCCGCGCGTGCGAGGGGGTGACCAGCGAATCCCTTGCGACCCGCCGATCGTGCAGGCGGGCCGCCGAGCCTCGCTTCGAACCTGGACCCGCCGCTCGCCGAAGCCTCAGCGGGGCCGCCGACGAAGACCGAGCATGCCGAGCAAGCCGAGCAAGCCCACCGCGATCCCACCACCACGTGGCGCCTGCTCGGCCGTGCAAGCGCAACCGACCGACAGGTCGCTGCCATCGTCCTGGCCGAGCCCGTCCTCGCCGACCTCGTCGTCATCCTCGCCTGCACTGTCACCGGCGGAGTCGTCCGTGTCCGAATCCGGCTCGGGCAGGTCCGGCGGGGCTTGTCCGACGCCGATCGCGATCGGCTCGGACACCGCCTCGTTGCCGTGGTAGTCCTCGGCGACCGCCTCGACGATGTAGCCGCCCTCGCCGATCACCAGGCCCCACGTGTAGGGCTCGCTCGAGTCGTTGTTGCCCTGGAACTCGCTGCCGTTGATGCGCAGGCGGACCTCGGCGACACCGAAGCCATCACCGTCGTTGGCCGTAACCTCGATCGGTAGATCGACCTGCGTCTCGCCAGGCGGGATCTCGAGCGTGGTCCCAGTGCCCGGGGCCAAGATGCTGACCGTGGGAGGATCGACGTCCTCGCCAGCGCCGAACGCATCACCGCACAGGGCCGAGAAGCCGCTGACCGGCCCGTCGCTGCAGCCGCCCGCCCAGCTGCCCTGACCATTGGCTGGATCGAGCGGGATGCTGCCGCACTCGGGCGTCGGCGACCAGTTGCCCTGGCTGTCGTGGCAAGGCGTGATGTCGATGCCCGAGTGCTGCTCGATCCACGGGATCGCCTCGTGCATCAACGCGAAGATGCCCCCGAGACCACAGTCGCCGCCGCCCGAGGTGATGCCGAACGCCCGCCAGGTGTCGTCGCCCCCGATCTCGCTCTTGAGCTTGATGTAGACCGGACCGCCGGAGTCGCCTTGGCAAGCGTCCTTGCCGTCGCCGCCGATCACCGCCTGGTCGCCGATCGCCTTGATCGTGGTGGTGACCTCTCGCTTGCTCCCGCTGCCGCCGTTGTCCGAGTTGCCGAAGCCGACGATCACGACCTCGCGCCCGATGCTGAGCACGGTCGTGTCGCAGCCCCACGCGGGCGGAATGATCGGCACGTCGGTGACCGGCTGCGAGAGCTTGCAGTAGCCGAAGTCCTGTCCGCCGACGGACCCCGTCCAGCCCGGGTTCGAGTAGCACATCGCGTCGACACTCCGAGCGCCGCCGCCGAAGCTCTCGCCGAAGTTGACCTCAGCCGGCCGTCCAGTGGTCGAGCTTGGGCAGTGCGCCGCGGTGATGACGATGTCGGGGTGGACGAGCGTGCCCGAGCACGACCAGCCGCCGAACGCCAAGTACACCGCGGTCGGCCAGCCGCAGGTCTCGACCGCGGTGCCCCCATACACGCTGGGGTCGTGGTCCGCCCCGAGCTCTACGGCCGAAGGCTCTGCCGCGAAGGTAGTGGCAGGGATCAGGGCAAAGGCCCAACCGAGGATCAGGGGCAGACGACGCGTCCGAGTCACCCTGCGAAAGTCTCATCAGGAGTCCGGGTTTTCAAGGTTATGGTGCTTTCGTGGAGCAACCAGCGCCATTGCTCCGATGAATTGATGTATTGCGATCGAGGCTGGAACGAATAGCTAATGAGTCGGCTCACTGATTCAAATGATTAGCAGCCAAATGATGAGCAGAAGCAAGCTCGTCATCGCCCAGCGCAGCGCCCTACGCGGTCGCAAGCGGCCCTGCGGATCGATCCCTGCGATCACGAAGCCGAGCGCGCTCGCAACCCAGCCGACGAATGCGAGCGCGGCCAGGCGCGTGCGGGTCGAGTCGGTCGCGGGTGGCTCGGCGAGCTCGGCGGTGAGCCGCTCGGCGTCGATCGTCTGCCCCGCGCGCTCGGCCTCCAGCACCATCAAGCGCGCGATCTGTTGGTTGGCCTCATCGAGCTGCTCGTGATCCGCGACGCCGCGCAACGCTCGGCTGCCGAGCAGCGCCGACCTCAGCTCACGCCAAGCGGTCAGCGCCTCGGGGAGCCGGTCCTCGCGCTCTCCCGCACGCCCGAGCGAGGCCAGCCGCTCGCGCGCCTCATCGTCGTGGCTGGCGAGGGGCAAGCGCCAGCGTGCGGCGCGACCGAGCTGGCGGATCTCCGCCTCACGATCGCCAGCCTCGGCCGCGGCGTCGGCCAACGCCAGCTCGTGGCGGCCCTCGGTCAGCGCTCGAGCCCACAGCGGCGCGAGCACGACGACCACCAGCGCCACGACGATGACGATCGCTCGTAGCCCCATGTGGCGCAGCCCCTCGGGCTCGGTCGTTGGGCTGCCCTCGCTCATCGCTCAGACAAAGTCGCGGCGGCTGAACGAGAGCACCGCGATCACCAGGCACAGGCCGCCGTAGGCGAGCGCGTACGCGGCAGCGCTGCCGACGTAGGCCCAGCTGACGAAGCTCTCGTGCACGCTGACCTGCGTGCCTTCGAAGTTGGCTCCGGACACGAAGAACATGCGGAAGTCCGGCAGCAGCTCGAGGATCGCCCCGAGCAGCTGGCCGCCGAGGGTGCCGTCCAGCTTGCCTCCGGCGAACGCCTCGAGCTCGGCGGTGTTGCGACCGACCACCCACAGCCCGGCGGTGAACATCGCCGAGAGCCAGGGCGAGGAGAAGCTCGAGAACAGCATCGCGACCGCCATCAAGAGCAGCAGCTCGAGCAGGATCAGCAGCTCGGCGCGCAGCATGATCACGCCGTGGTTGCCGCCCTGCATCCACAAGAAGCCGGCCAGCACGACGCTCATCAGGCCGATCAGCGCCGTGATCGTGACGACCAGCCCGAGGTACTTTCCGAGCAAGAACTCCCACCGGTGCAGCGGCTTGGGGATGATCGCGTAGACGGTCTTGCGGTCGAGCTCCTTGGACAAGAGGTTGACGCCCAAGAACAGCGCGATGATCACCCCGAAGATGCTGATGCCCGCGAGCCCGAGGTCCTTGATGATCCGGACCTCCTCGTGCAACGAGAGCTGGCCGAGCACCAGCGAGAAGCCCATCAGCGCGAGCGCGAAGAGCAGCAGGATCGCCAGCACCCGGTTGCGCACGGCCTCGCGGAAGGTGTTGAGCGCGATGGCCCACATGCGCGCGAAGCTGGCGGTGACTGCCGACATCGATGGTCCTTTCAGGAGCGTTGGTCCTCGGCCCGGCCGCCCGCGTCGCGGACGAACAGCTCCTCGAGGGTCTCGCGCTGCGGGCTGACTTGCAGCAGGTGACCGCCGCCTTCGAGCAAGGCTGCGGCGAAGCGATCGACCTCGGCTTGCTCGCGCGCGACGAAGAGCTCGCCCTCGGAGGTGGTCTCGTGCTCGGCGGAGAAGCGCTCGCGCAGGCTGGTGCGCAGCGCCTCGGGCCCCGACCACAGCAGCTCGATCCGGTGGACCTTGGGGCTGAGCAGCGAGCCGAGCGGGCCGACGTCGCGCAGCTTGCCCTTGACGATGATCGCCACGCGATCGCAGAGCAGGTTGGCGTCGGCCAAGATGTGGGTCGAGAAGAACACGGTCTTGCCGGCGCGCTGCAGCTCCTCGATCAGCTCGCGGACCTCGCGACGGCCGATCGGATCGAGCCCGCTCATTGGCTCGTCGAGCACGACCAGCTCCGGATCACCCATCAGCGCCTGTGCGAGCCCGACCCGCTGCAGCATGCCCTTCGAGTAGCTGCGCATCGCTCGTGACTTGGCCATGCCGAGGCCTAGCCGCTCGAGCAGCTCGTCGGCCCGACGGCGCCGCAGGCCCGGCTCGAGCCCGTAGATGCGCCCGACCATCGCCAAAAATTCACTCGCCGACAGGTAGTCGTAGAAGTAGGGGTTCTCCGGCAGGTAGCCGATCCGACGCTTGGCCGCGAGATCGCCGATCGGCGCCCCGAGCAGGCGAGCCTGGCCCGCGCTCGGGTGGATCAGGCCCATCAGCATCTTCATCGTCGTGGTCTTGCCCGCGCCGTTGGGCCCGAGGAAGCCGAACACCTCGCCGCGCCGAACCTCGAAGCTGATGCCTTCGACGGCGACGGTGCGGCGGCGCCAGAACCCGCGCAAGAACACCTTGCGCAGGTTGTCGACCTCGAGCACCGCGGCGCTCATCGTGTCCCGCTCCCGCCCGCAGCGGGCGCCCGCGCTCGGCGGCGGTCTGACGGTGAGCAGCTTGGCGACCGGACGTTCACGGGCACGGGCGACTGCCTCGAAGGCGGCGCACAGGATACAGTGAAGCTCCGTGCCGAAGCGAGCCGCCCTCCCCTCCTCGACCGTCCCGCGCGCGGGCGATGCTCGCTCGCGCTCACTGGGTCGGCGCGAGTTCGTTCGGGTCAGCACGGGCCTGCTCGCCGGGCTCGCGCTACCTGGCCTCGCGCAGGCCAGCCCGCCCGTCGCCTACGACGAGGACGCGCTCGACCGGTTCGGGCCCGGCAGCGGCTCCGAGCTGCAGATCGATCTCCCCCAGCTGCAGTACGGCGACGACTGGAACCCGCGACCCGGCGCGATGAAGGAGCTCGGCCAAGAGCTGCGCCTGCGCACCCGCCTCGCCCCGGTCCGCGACCCCAGCGTGGTCGGCCTCGACGACGCCTCGCTGTTTCAGACGCCCTTCTTGTACGTGGCCGGCCGCGGCGGCTTGCCGACCCTGCTCGCTGATCAGAACGCGCACGAGCAGCTGCGCCGCTTCGTCGATCTCGGCGGCATGATCGTGTTCGACGACGCCGACGGCGGGACCGACTTCGGGTTCGCCCGCGACGTCGAGGCGCTGATCGGCAAGATGCTGCCCGGCAGCAAGCTCGGCCCGATCGCCGCTGATCACGTGCTGTTCCGCAGCTTCTACATCGTCGACTTTCCGGCCGGCCGCACGCGCGCCAAGGACCAGATGCTCGGCGTCCAGGACGAGGGCCGGATCGAGATCCTGCTCTTGCCCAACGATCTCGGCGGCGCACTGGCTCGCGACGAGCAGGGCGTCCATCGCTGGCCTTGCACGCCCGGCGGCAACGTCCAGCGCGAGTGGGCCATGCGGCTCGGGGTCAACATCCTGCTCTACGCCACCTGCACCGACTACAAGTCCGATCGCGCGCACGTCGAGACGCTGCTGCGAAATCGGCGATGGAAGCCGAGTCGGCCCGCGGCCGAGGAGTGAGGTGATGGAGCACGACTGGTCGCTGATCGCCGGGCACCCGCCGGGCTGGCTCGGAGCGATCCTGCTCGGAATGGTCGTGCTGCTGGCGCTGATCGATCTGATCGCGCTGGTTCGTCGACCGCCGCCGGCTGCCCGTGCTCGCCCTCGCACACCGAACGAGCGGGGACGCGTGCGCCCGGTCGTGCTCGGGCTGCTCGCCCTGCGGCTGCTCGCGCTCGCGAGCCTGGTCGCGGTCGTGCTGGAGGTCGAGCTGCGTGTGCAGACCTACTCCGGCAGCGCACGACGGGTGGTCGTGCTCGTCGATCGCTCGGCGAGCATGGCGATCCCGGACAGCCCCGACGCAGCCAAGCCCGGCACCGACACCACCCGCCGCTGGGATCGCCTGCGCACGCTCTGGCAATCGGGCGCCGACGCGCGTGAAGAGTGGCGCGCCGCTGGTGTCGACATCGAGGTCCGGACCTTCGGCCGCGAGACCGCCCCGCTCAGCCAAGCCAGCGCCGACGCGCTCGAGCTCGAGCCCGACGCGCCCGCCTCGGAGCTCGGCCGCGCGCTGCTCGAGCTGGCCGAGGCCGACCCCGGCCAGGGCCCGCCGCTCGCCGCCGTGGTCGTGCTCTCCGATGGCCTGGTCGCCAACGATGCGCCGAGCCGCGATCACCTGCGCGCGGTCAGCCGCTCGCTCGAGGTCCCGATCACGACCATCGCGGCCGGAGCCCCCACGCTCCGCGACGTCGCGCTCGCGCGCCTGCACGTGGGCGAGTTCGCGTTCGTCGAGAACCTCACCGAGTTCTCCGCCGACCTGATCGCCCACGGCCTCGCGGGCGAGCGCGCCAAGGTCACGCTCGTGCGCGATGGTGAGCCGGTCGCCGAGCAGACGGTCCGGCTCGGTGATGACGGCGAAGCCGAGACCGTCCGCTTCGAGGTCGCCCCCGATCGTACCGGCCAGTTCGTGTACGAGTTCCGCGTAGCTCCGCTCGAAGGTGAAGCGAGCGAAGCGAACAACCGCCGCGCGTTCGTCGTAAAAGTCCTGCGCGACAAGGTCCGGGTGCTGCACGTCGCCGGCCGACCCGACTGGGACGTGCGAGCGCTGCGGACCCTGCTCAAGCGCGACCCCAACGTCGAGCTGCTGAGCTACTACATCTTGCGCGATTGGGAGGATCTCGGTCGCGACGACGGCGATGCGCCTCTATCTCTGATCGCGTTCCCGACCGAGGAGCTGTTCCGCGAGCAGCTCGGCAGCTTCGACCTGATCGTGATGCACAACTTCGACGCCCAGAACCACGGCGAGTACCTCGGCAACGTCGCCGACTACGTGGCCGAGGGCGGCTCGCTCGTGCTGATCGGCGGTGACCTGGGCATTGCGACGGGTGACTTCGATCAGCCCGAGCTGCTCGAGCTGCTGCCGATCGACCTGCGCCGCCCGGTCGGGCTCGAGCGCGAGCCCTTTCGCCCGCGCCTGACCGACGCTGGCCGTCGGCACCCAATCACCGCGTGGCTGGGCGAGAGCGGCCGGGCCGACTGGA
Source organism: uncultured Myxococcales bacterium (assembly GCA_965649595.1). GTDB lineage: Bacteria > Myxococcota_A > Polyangia > Nannocystales > Nannocystaceae > Plesiocystis. The sequence goes on from CBFGLP010000671.1 coordinate 8,597, forward strand.
GCGACCTTCCGCCGCTCGATAGCTTCAACCCGGCCAACTTCAGCCGCGGCGCCGACGAGCTCGGGACCACGGCCTTGCTCGTGCACCCCGATCGCGCAACCACGGGAGGCCAGCCCGCCCCCTTGCTCGCCGTCGCCGAGCCAGGCAAGGGCCGGGTGATGGTGCTGACCACCGGCGCGACCTGGCGACTCGGCTTCGCGCCCGACCTGCCCCTGATCGACGGCGCCCGACCCTACGACCTGCTGTGGCTCGGGGCCGTCCGCTGGCTGCTGCGCGACGAGTCGGCCGAGCGGCTCGTGCTCGAGACCAGCAAGGCCGAGCACGCGCTCGGCGAGCCCGTCGAGCTGACGGTCCGCACGCTCTCGGCTAGCTATGCACCGGAGCCCGACGTCGAGATCGAATGGAGGGTTGGACGGCTCGACGGAGATCCGAGCGCGGGCTCGGTCGCGGAGGGGCAGCTCACCACCGACGGCCTCGGACGAGCGAGCACGCGGCTCTCGGATCTTCCGGCGGGCGCCTACGAAGCCGAGGCGTGGCGGGCCGATGCACAGCGAGCACAGCGAGCACAGCAAGCGGCGGCGCCTGGCGAGGACGAGCCCGAGCTAGGCGCCGCCGCGCGGCGGGTGTTCCTGATCGGCGCGGGTGGGGCCGAGCTCTCGGACATCGACGCGGATCGTGGGACCGAGCTGCTGCGCGAGCTGGCAACGAGCAGCAAGGGCGCGTTCGTCGAGGCGGTCGAGGGAGACGAGCTGCCGAGCGATCTGCCGATGCTCGACCTCGATCAGCTCGACCGCGTTGCGACCGGGCAGCGTGACGTGCCGGTGTGGAACGGCTGGTGGATGCTGGTGCTGCTGACCGGGTGCTTTGGTGGCGAGTGGGTGCTGCGACGCCGGCTCGGGGCTCGTTAGACGCTGCATCGAGCTCTAATGCTCGGTCACCTCGCGCTTGGCTTGCGGCGTGCCGATGAGCTCCGCTTGCGCCCCGATCGTCCGCGGCCAGCCTCGAACAGCTGCGCCAGCGACTGGGTGTGCTTGGCGAGGGTTCGCCAGCGGCTGAGCAAATCGAGATCCGTACAGGACTCGATCTGCTCGCGCATGCCCGCGTCCAGCTCGAAGCCGCGAACCTCGAGGATGTCGAGCAGGGCAGCCCGGTGGCCCTCGGCGAGCCCTTCCTTACGTCCTTCCTTACGTCCTTCCTCGCGTCCTTCGGTTAGACCCTCAGCGCGCCCCTTCTTGAACCCCGCGCCCTCCCGCTCCCATGGCGTGAGCTCGAAGTCGGGGTAGCGCTCGCTCAACTCTCGGTGCAGTAGCTGGTTCATCTCGTCACTCGCCTCCTGAAGGATCATCGCAGTGTAGCGCTCGAACTCCGCCTCGCCGAGGTCGCGGGCGGCCAGCACCGCCGCCCTCTTCCAT
>CBFGLP010000672.1:0-7152 GCA_965649595.1 uncultured Myxococcales bacterium
CGTTGAGCGCGAGCCGGACGAGCGTCAGCAGCAGGACCAGCGTCGGGAACCCGAGCAGCTCGCTGGTCTTGCGCACGCGCAAGGTCGCGACCAAGGCCAGCAACGAGCCGGCGAGGCTCAGCGAGAGCGCGAGATCGACGACCAGCGTCGGCAGCGGGACCAGCACGCAGATCAGCAGCGCGACGACGACCAGCGCGGGCAAGATGCCCGGCAGCTCGCGGACGAGCGCTCGTGCGGCCGGACCGAGCTCGGCAAGCCAGCGCGCTCGTGCCAGCGTGGCCGCGCTCGGGGGCATCGAAACGAGCTCCCGTCGACTTCGCTCATCCATGCGGCGAACTTAGCGCCGAACTGCTGTGCCGCCGATTTTTGCGGCGAATCAGAGGTCCGGAAGCACGCCGAGACCGAGCTCGGGCTCGGGGCCCTCGTCGGAATCGGTGCTCGTTCGCGGGCGCTGCTTTCGTGCCTGCGCCGACGCTGCGGAAGCGGCCGAGGTCTGCGAGGCCGTGGAGGGCCGACGAGTCGGAGCGGGCTCGGGGGGCCCGGAGCCGGTCCACCCCGGCGGCGGCTCGCGTGTGTTGTCGAGCTCGGGGTGGGGCTCGAACACGGGCGGCTCGAGCTCGATCGGCATGGTGTTGAAGCGATCCTTCAAGGGCTCGACCCCCGGCTCGGCAGCCGCGAGCTCGTTCGCGTTGGTCTGCTCGTTGCTCGACCCGATGCCGTGGATCGTCGCCGCGTCCGGCAGCCCAGCGGGGTCGGGTGCGACGAGCGGATCACCATCGTCGTCGACCTCGTCGCTCGTCGCAGCAACGACCGCGGGTGCGGGCTTCGAGACCGGCAGCTCGCTCGCGCTCGCTGCTCGCCTGCGCGAGGGCAGCCCGTGCACACCCTCGAAGCGCTCGCGCGCCTCCATCACCTTGGCCACGTAGGTCTGCGAGTACTCGGGGAACTCGGTGCCCGCGGCGGTCCACTTGGCGACGTTGCCAGGGCCCGCGTGGTAGGCCGCGACGGCGGCTCGCTCGTCGCCGAACTTGCGGATCATCTCCGAGAGGTAGAGGCAGCCCGCGCGGACGTTGAACTCGGGATCGCTGGCGCGCGGGCGCGGCTCACCCATGCGCTTGGCCAGGTAAGCGGCGGTCGAGGGCATCAGCTGCATCAACCCGCGAGCGCCGGCCGGCGACTTGGCCTGCACGTCGAAGCGGCTCTCGACCCAGATGATCGCGTTGACCAAGCTCGGGTCGAGCTGGTGCTCCGCCGACGCTTGCTCGACGATCTCTTGCACCGCGAGGATCCGTGCCTGCTCTTCGGGGCTGAACGCCTCCAACGCCTTCGTGGGAGCCGACTGCGCAGCTTCGGGCGAGGCCGACCTCGACTGACCGTTTGCACAGCCTGCGAGGCCCAAGGGCGCGAGGACCACCATCGCCACGCACAGAGGAGTCGCGAGTCCGCGGGGGAGCACCATGCGGCGACTCTAGAGAAGGTGCCGCCGGCCCCGAACAAACCAGCAAAATCCTCTGGCCGGCGCCAATTGCCTTCATCAGCCCCACAGGGCTGATTGTCTTCGTCAGCCCCACGGGGCCTGAAGGGCGCGAGCGAAGGAGCGCGCGCCAGCGCACGCCGGCCCGCTTGACCGAGCCGACCAGTTCCCTATTCTTCGCCTCCCCCGGCGATCGAGCGTGGGGCCCCGAGGTCTGGGTGGAGACCTCCGCCGAGACGGGCGGACCGTCGACGGAACGTTGCACGAGTGAGCGCACAGGCCATTATCAAGACCGGCGGGAAGCAGTACCGCATCGCAGTCGGAGACAAGCTCAAGATCGAGAAGCTCGTGGCCGATGTCGGCAGCGAGGTCGCCTTCGACGAGGTGCTCCTGGTTGGCACGGGCGCCGACACCAAGGTCGGCACCCCGATCGTCCCGGGCGCCAAGGTGAGCGCCAAGGTCACCGCCCACGGCCGCGGCAAGAAGCTGGTCGTCTACAAGTTCCGCCGCCGCAAGCAGTACCGGCGCAAGAACGGCCACCGCCAGGCCTACACCGAAGTCCAGATCACGGGCATCAACGCCTGAGCGCGAGAGGAGCAGAGCGATGGCACACAAAAAGGGTCAGGGTTCGATCAAGAACGGTCGCGACTCCAACGCGCAGTTCCGCGGCGTCAAGAAGTTCGGCGGCCAGGTCGTGAAGGCCGGCAACATCATCATCCGTCAGGTCGGCAGCTCGTTCTGGGCTGGCGCGGGCGTCGGCACCGGGCGCGACTACACGCTCTTCGCCACCCGCGACGGCGTGGTCCGCTTCTACAAGGCGGGCTCGAAGGACAACCGGCGCTCCTACGTCGCGGTCGACGAGGCGCCGGTCGCCGACGCGGCCGAATGATTGGTTCCACCAGCCGCAGCGGCTGACGTAGGGCCCTCCCGATCTCCGGCGCTGGTCGAACCAGCCCGTGGTCTCGAGGGCCCTTCTACATTCACCACCATGCGCTTCATCGATCGAGTCCGCATTCAGGTACACGCCGGCGACGGTGGCAACGGGGCCGTAGCCTGGCGCCGCGAGGCTCACGTCCCGCTCGGTGGTCCGGCCGGAGGCGACGGTGGCAGCGGCGGCGACATCTGGTTTGTCGCCGACGATCAGCTCTCGACGCTGCTCGATCTCAAGTTCCGCCAGATCTATCGCGCCGAGGCTGGTCGAGCCGGCAGCGGCAAGAACAGGAACGGTCGCGCGGGCGAGGATCGGATCATCCACGTCCCGGTCGGCACCTCGATCTATTACGAGGGCGAGGTCGGCGAGCCTGGCGATCCGCTGCCGTGGGCCGCCGACGAGGACGAGCAGGCCAGCGACGACGAGGGCATCCGCTGGAGCCCCGACGACTCGGACGTGTTCGACGACGAGCCGCCTGCGGATGACGAGCTTGCCGAGCCCAACGAGTCCGAGGACGACGCCGAGGCGGGCGAGCTCGAGAACGTGTGGGTCAGCGACAAGGGCATCAGCCACACGCCCCCTACGTTGCCCGCGGGTGCGGTCGAGCCCGAGCCCGAGCCCGAGCGTCCGCGCGAGCTGGCCGGGGCGCCGCCCGAGGTCCGCATGACGATCTCGGAGGGGGCCCAGCGCCAAAGGATGGCCGAGCACGCGCGGGAGCGGCCGCGCCGAAGCCCCAAGCGGCACCGCGGCGACCTGATCGGCGATCTCGACCAGTCGGGCAAGCGCCTCCTGGTCGCCCACGGCGGTCGTGGCGGTCGCGGCAACGTTCACTTCGTCTCGTCGACCAACCGCTCGCCCGATCGAGCCGAGCCCGGCACGCCTGGCGAGTCGATGTGGCTGCGGCTCGAGCTCAAGCTGCTCGCCGACGTCGGCATCGTCGGGTTCCCCAACGTCGGCAAGTCCACGCTGATCAGCCGGATCTCGCGGGCCCGGCCCGAGATCGCCGACTACCCCTTCACCACCTTGGCGCCGCAGCTCGGCGTCGTGCAGCTGTCCAACGAGCGCTCGATGGTGGTCGCCGACATCCCCGGATTGATCGAGGGCGCGAGCGAAGGCAAGGGACTCGGTCATCAATTCTTGCGCCACCTCGAGCGGACGCGCGTGCTCCTGCACCTGCTCGCGCCCGACCCCACGCCGGGCCGCGACGTGCTCGGCGACCTCGACGTGCTCGAGGACGAGCTGCGTCGCTACGGCGACATGTTCGAGGGTCGCCCGCGCGTCGTCGCGCTCAACAAGATCGACACGCCCGAAGGCGAGGCGTTGGTCAAGGCCACTCGCCGAGCGCTGCGCGATCGCAACATCCCGCTCTTCCCGATCAGCGCGGTCACCGGCGAGGGGCTCGAGCCGCTGCTCGAAGCGCTGTGGCGGCGGCTCGAGATGGTTCGCGAGCGAGAGCGCCAGCAGGGTGGGGCGCAGCCAATCGAGCCGATCGGCGAGGTCGAGGACGACCTGGTCGGCGACGGCTGACGAAGCCATTTGGGGCTGACGTGGTCTCGAGCGGTCTACATGGCCACGCTCCGAGCGATCCTTCACCGGATCTCGACGGGCGTTCATTGGCGGATCGCGTGAATTCATTCGTTAGCCCCGTCCGCGACGGCTTGGACACAGATCACGGAACTCATGCACCGCTGAACACGACCCCGTTGGCTCGGCGCGCAACGGGAGTGAATTCTCGGTCAGCCTCCCAGGGGTCGAGCAGACCTCCGATCGAGCGCACACGCTCGATCGCTGAACTGGCCAGTGCAGGTCGCCCCTGATACCGTTGAGGGCGTGTCGCGTGCCAGGTCGAGCGTCCGCTATCGCCTAGTCAGCCCGAGGGCATGGTTGAAGCAGTCGGGGGTGCAGGTGCTGATGGCCATCTGCCTGCTCGTCGCGCTTTGCTGTCCCGCGCTCGTCGTCGCCGCGCCGCCTGCAACTCCGCCCGCAGCTCCAGCGCCCGCGCCGACCGAGCCCGCGACGACCGAGCCGGCGCCCACGAGCGAGAGCGACGATCTCTTCCAGGCCACCGAGACCCCCGAGGGCATCGACAGCAGCACGCGCGAGAGCGAGATCTACGGCGCCCGCATCGACGGCATGCAGGCGGACGTCGATGATCTCAAGGAACGGATCTTCCGTAGCAAGGCTCGGCTCTCGGTGCTCAAGGAGACGGTCCTGCACGGCGTGCTTGCCGGCAGCCGCGTGATCATCGTGCACCGCAACCTGATGGGCTCGCAGTTCCGGCTGACCAAGCTGGCGGTGATCCTCGACGGCGCGCAGATCTACGCCCGGACCGACGAGAGCGGCGCGCTCGATCAAGAGGACGAGCTGACCGTGCTCGACGGCAACATCGTCCCCGGCCCGCACACGCTGACCGTCGAGCTGACCTACCAAGGCCAGGGCTTCGGCGTGTTCAGCTACCTCAACGGCTACACCTTCGAGTCCCGCAGCTCGCACAACTTCACCGCGCCGGAGAACGGGGCCCTGCGGCTGATCAGCGTCGGCTACGAGAAGGGCAACCTCAGCACCGAGATGAAGGACCGGCCGAGCGTCGACTGGCAGGAGATCGCGCTCGATGCCTCGGGCAAGCCGCTGCCGCAGGTCAAGTCCAAGTCGAGCAAGTCCAAGTCGAGCAAGTCCAATCGCAACAAGAAGAGCTCGACCAAGAAGGCCGCCGACGCCAAGCTCAGCGACGAGCCCGCGTCAGAGCCAGACGCACCGTCCGACCCCGAGACGCCGAGCGATGAGCCCAGCGATGCCTCGCCGGCTTCGGCCGAGGAGCGCGGCATGCCGAAGCTCGGCGGCGACTCGGCGAGCAAGCCGGCAGCGCAGAAGCCAACCCCGCAAAAGCCGGGCGCGAAGCCGGCGGCCAAGCCCGAAGGCAAGTGAACCCTGCGAGCGACCGGCATGCCCACGCGCTCGATTGGACCCCTGGCCCGGCCGCTCTTCGGCGGCCTGCTCTCGCTCGCGCTCGTCGGGTTGCCGACGCTCGCCCTCGCCGCGCCGCCGAACGACGAGCTCACACTCGACAAGGCGGTCGACCGCCTCAGCGACATCGAGTCGGTGATCGTCGCGGCCGAGACCGCGGCCAACCAGGATAAAGAAGAGACCGAGGAGGAGCTGGCCAAGCGGCTCGTGACCGGCCAGCTGATGCTCGCCGAGCGGGACGTCGAGCGCGGGGCGATCGTGTTCCTCGATCTGCTCGAGAACCACCCGGGCTCGCAGGCGGCCAGCCAGGCGCAGTACTTCCTCGGTGAGGCGCTGGTGCTGCTCGGCATGGATCGCTGGGCGATCGAGTGCTTCCAGATCAACCTGCGCGACAACAGCAACGACGGCCGTCGCTTCCATCAGTCGAGCTTGGCCCGGCTCTTCGACCTCGCGGTCCCGCGGCGCGAAGAGGGCTTTGCGAGGCGGCCGGGCCTCAGCGCGACGCCGGAGGTACGCGCGCGGCTGCAGGCGATCGGTCTGCCGGTCGACACCGTGCCGCCGCAGGGCTTGGTCGACGACGCGACCATTCAGTCGGTCGTGCGATCGGTCGAGGCGATCCCGGTCGCGGATCGCGAGATCGAGCTGCGCTACGCCTACGGACGCTGGCTCTACTTCCAAGATCAGCACGACGCCGCGATCGCTTCGCTAGACAGCGTCTCGCCGCTCGACGTCCCGATCGGGACCGGCGGGGTCGGAGCCGCGTGGCGGGTCCGCGCCGCTTACCTGGCCGGCACCGCGACCTTGGCCAAGGGCGACATCGACGACGCGCTCGCTCGCTTCGCGAGCATCACCGTCGCCACGCCGACCAACGATCGCGACAAGCGGATCGTCGAGCTCGCGTGGTTGGCGATCGCCCGTATCCACCACGATCAGGGCGAGGCCGATCTCTCCGTGCGCGCCTATCGTCGGATCTCCCGCGACTCGCCCTTCTTCCCCGAGGCGATGTACGAGACCGCCTGGACGCTGCTCGCCGCCGGCAACCACGAGCGGGCCTTGCAGGCGCTCGATCTGCTCTTGGTCTACGACCCCGAGAGCCCGATCGTGCCCGAGATCAAGCAGCTGCGCGGCAAGGTCAAGATCCAGCGGCGCGACTGGCAGGGGGCCGAGGGCGAGTTCCTCGAGCTGCGCCGCGAGTTCGACGATCTCAGCAAGCGGCTCGGCAAGCAGCTCGAGGCCAAGGGCGACGCGGCGGCGTACTTCTCCGCGGTCGCGTCCGAGGACATGCTGCACTTCTCGCTTGGCGCCGTGATGCCGGTCGAGGCGGTGCCGGTCGCCGAGAACCTTCCGCGCGCGGTCCAGGCGGTCGAGCTCGCCAACGAGGTCGGCGCGACCGAGCTGATGCTGTTCGAGACCCGGGCCTTGCTCGCGCAGATGGAGGAGGCCGTGCAGGCCCGCGAGCGCGCGCGCTTGTTCGCCGACCTCGGCGCGCACCTCAGCTCGCTCGACTCGTCGGAGCTCGAGCTGCTCGAGCTCAAGGAGCGGCTGTTCGTCCGCGCCCGCGCCGGCGTCAACGGGCCCGGGATGGCCGACCTCGAGGCCCAGCGCAAGGCGCTGCGCAAGCAGGTCGACAACCCGCTCGGTGACGGCAGCTCGCGCGACGACGTGAGCGTGGGCCTGCGCGAGCGGGCCGAGGAGATCCACCAGCTCGATCTGACCGTGCAGGCGCTGCGGGCCCAGCTGGTCGCGACCGAGCGCTACTACGACGAGACTCGCAAGGATCAGC
>CBFGLP010000673.1:0-1538 GCA_965649595.1 uncultured Myxococcales bacterium
AGCGGAGCGGCGACTCGGACTGTCCCTACGCAGCATCGGGATCACGAACTCGGCCGTCGCCTCATCGCCCTCGCTCGGCGAGCTGGCCGACAGTCGCGGGATGTGGAGCCCCGCGAACCCGAGCGGATCATCGTCGTCTGGGTCGATCTGAGCGAGCGGCGGCTGACCAACATCGGGAGCCCCCTCGGCCACCGGATCTTCGACCATGAAGCGCCCGCTCTCGAACGAGGTCGACTCGGCCTGCGCATCGAAGGCCGCGCTCGGCGGCGGCGGTGGCAGAGCCTCGTCAGGTCCCGGACCAGGCACGGGCTGACGCGCGGGCATCGACGGGAACCCCTGCCCGAGCTGGTCGAGCACACGCGCGTCGAAGCCGTCGCTCGGCTCGTGCTGCGGCTCGCGCTCGACCGGGGCGAGCCACTGCTCGTCGGGGACTTTCCACGTCATCCCTCGCCTCCCCACTCGAGCAGCGCTTGGCCGAACTCGACACGTCCTCCGAGCTCGACCCCCGACGCGAGCCGAAAGCCCGGCTCGGTCAGCAGCACGACGGTGCTGCCGAGGTGGAACACGCCGAGCTCCTCGCCCTTGGCCAAGAAGGGCGCAGGCTCGAGCTCGATCCGCTGCTCCTTGTCGGGGTGCGGCTCCACGTCGCGATAGGCGCAGCTCATGTGGCCGACCCCGAACGCGGCGACCAGTACGACCGCGATCATGCCGCGATCGGTCTCGAGCACGTGGACGTGCCGCTCGTTGAGCGCGAAGAGCCGAGGCTCGCGGGCGACCGACGCGTCGTTGACCGGCAGCAAGCGACCAGGCACGAGCGTCAGGCTGCGGACCATGCCCGAGAAGGGCACATGGACGCGGTGGTAGTCGCGCGGGTGCAGATAGATGACCACCTGCAGGCCATCGACGAACCGCTCGGCCAACGCCGCGTCGACGAGCAGCTCACCGAGCCCATACGCGTGGCCCTTGGCGGTGATCGTCTCGTCGGCGCCGACCTCGGCGACGCCACGCAGCCGGCCGTCGCAGGGCGAGATCAGCACGTCTGGGCGCTTGTCGATGGTTCGCGCGCCCTGCCGCAGGGTCCGCGTGAAGAAGGCGTCGAAGGTCGGGAAGCCCTGCTCGAGCAGCGCGGGGTCGACCTCGTCGAGCGCGACACCAAACATCTTGGCGTAGGTCTGAACGGCGACGCTGCTGAGCCTCCGCGGCAGCGAAAGACGAGCCGCGCGACCCATCACTTGGCACGCGGCCATCGCCGACCACTGCGGAGAACGTTCGATCAAGGCCACCGCGAGGCGGTCCCGCAGCGGTAGGTCCGAGTCGCCCATGCTCGGTCAAGCGTATCCGAGCGCGCGCTCGACCTGCAAGGAGACGAACACCAGCGAGGCCGCGATCGAGTGATCACCGCGGCCCCGCCGGCCCTGAGGACTTCCAATGTTCGGGTGGTCAGAGGTGCGGCCCAGCGCCACGACCCCTTCGGCTAGGACGAGCCGACGAAGCCCCTTCAGCCCGGACGAGCCGACGAAGCCCCTTCAGCCCGGACG
>CBFGLP010000674.1:0-1841 GCA_965649595.1 uncultured Myxococcales bacterium
TCGTCGTCGCGGCGAAACCCGAGCCACGACATGAACTCGTGGTTGTGTCGCCAGGCCAGCCGCTGGGCCTCGATCTCGGCGACGAGCTTGGCGATCGGGCTGGCGTGCCGGCGCTTCATCTCGATCCCGGTCTCGGTCATCTGATCGCGGACCGGTCGAGCGAAGCTGCCGATCGCGACCTGGCTGTGCAGCTCGTCGACGGCCTCGAGCGCGAGCCCGACCGCGACACCCACCCGCGCGGCGATCTGGATCGTGGTCGCGACGATCTGCTGGTAGAGCCCGGGCATGACGAGGCGCATACCGCCCTCGTCGAGCCCTTCGATCTGATCGAGCGCTTCGAGCTTGGCCTTGGTCAGCGAACGGCGCGCCTCGACCACTTCCACAAAGCGCTCGTCGTCCTCGCTCGCGGACATGTGAGCCAAGAAGACGTCGCGGGCCGCGGACATGTGAGAGAAACGTTACGCTGTCAGCGCGCGACTTGTCACCCCCACCACTGCGCTTTCGCGGCCCGAAGTGAAGGGGTGATCGACGCGCTCACGAGGTCTGCTCTCCTCACGACGAGCAGCCCTCGCGCTGCTTGCGAGGCCCGCCTTTCCGCTCGCGGACGCGCTGTTCGGGTCCCCAATCAAACTCCGCGCGCCGGGGTCAGCCGGTGGAAAGCGAAAGGCCAAAGTGCTATCGCTTCGCGCACTCGAGCGCCCCACGTCCCATCGTGGCGCAGACCTTCTCTGCTGCAACCCGCCATGACCAGCCGATCTTCGCTCCCCAAGCAGCCGCCCCTTCCCTATTCGGTCGACACCATCGTCAACCCCACGCAGGCCGAGCTGCGGGAGCTCGCGATGCAGCACACGCCGCTGTGCTTCCGCACCAACTACGGCAGCATCAACAAGGTCTCGCGCAACAAGTCTCGCGTCGCGCAGTACACCTACATCATCGATCGCAAGGGCGACCCTTCGCTCTACTCGAGCGCGACGATCAGCCCCGAGCACGCGCAGCGGCTGATCGATGGCCAAGCCCAGTACATCCAGGCCGCCGGCAAGCTGATCGTGATTCAGGGCTGGGTCGGCCTCGGTGAGCACGCGGTCCCGGTCGAGTGGGTCTACACGCTCGAGGGGGCCAACATCGCTGGCATGCAGCAGATTCTCGCGTTCCCGCGCGAGCGGGCCGAGGGCAGCGCCGCTGCCAGCCAGCCCTTCGCGCCGGCCATGCGCCTCGTCTACACGCCCGATCACTTCGTCGACATGCCCGGTCGCCAGGCGATCCTCGTCGACCTCGACAACTACGTCACCTATGTGATGGGGGCCGACTACTTCGGCGAGAGCAAGAAGGGCGCGCTGCGGATGCTCGCCGCCTACCAGTACCTGCAGGGCGGTCTGCTGATGCACGCCGGCGCCAAGGAGATCACCACGCCCGACGGCCGCCTGGCGATGGGCATCCTCGGCCTCTCGGGCACCGGCAAGACGACCACGACCTTCAGCAAGCAGGGCACCTCGACCAAGCCGATCCAGGACGACATGGTCGCGCTGTGGCCCGGCGGCACGATCTCGGTGACCGAGAACGGCTGCTTCGCCAAGACCTTCGGCCTGACCGAGGAGAGCGAGCCGGCGATCTACCGCGGCACGCTCTCGGGCGAGGCGTGGATCGAGAACGTCTACGTCGACGAGAAGGGCAGCCCCGACTTCTTCAAGAAGGAGCTCAGCCCGTCCGAGGTCGCTCGCCTGCGCCACGTGCTGCTCGCGACCGGCTCGTCCGAGGCCAACGTCGACAAGTTTATCCGTGGCGAGGTCGCGTTCGCCGACGTGGTCGAGAACGGGATCCCCAAGGACGGCTGGGACTTCGTG
>CBFGLP010000675.1:0-4943 GCA_965649595.1 uncultured Myxococcales bacterium
CCGACCGCCGAGGCCGATACCAGCACGCGTGGCTTGTTGGCCTGCGAAGCCAGGGCCTCGCAGAGCAGGCGGGTGCCCTTGGCGCGCGAGTCGAGCACCCGCTGCTTCTTCTCGGGCGTCCAGCGACCATCGACGGTCTCGCCCGCGAGGTGCACGACCGCGTCGAGGCCCGCGAGCGCCGAAGCGTCGATCGTGCCCGCGGCGGGGTCCCAGGCGATGCCCTCGCCTGCGTCCGAGCGCCCGCGGACGAAGGGCACGACCGTGTGACCGCCGGTCTGCAAGAACGCGGTCAGCTCGCGCCCGAGCAGCCCGCTCGCGCCGGTCAGGCCGACGCGCATGGGCGCGAGCCGGGCCTCGACGAGGTGCCGACGCAGGTCGATCGCGGTCCGGACGTGTCGCTGCCGGAACATCCGCTCGAGCGTGCGCAGCGTGTAGCGACCCGCGAGCGGCCAGCTGATCCGATCGAGCGGGAGCGCGAGCTCGACGTGGTCTCGCAGACGCGAGCCCGTGGGTGTGTCCTCGAACGCGTGCAGGTGGTGCCAGTGGGAGAAGGGCCCGCGCTCAATCACGTCCTCGAACTTGCGGCCCTGCTCGTAGCCGAGGTGCCGCGCGAGCATCTTTAGACGCAGCGGGCCGCGGCGCATCGCGACGTGCACGTGGGCGCCGTCGCGAATGCCTCCGGCGCGATCGAGGACCTCGAGCTGCTCCCAGCTCGGGCTGAGGCGATCGAACGCGCCGGGCCGCTCGTGCCAGGCGAACAGCTCGGCGCGGGAGATCGGCAGCTCGAGGGTCCGCTCGAACACGTGCATGGGGCCGACTCGCTAGGCCTTCATCAGCTGCTCGAACGAGCCGTCGGCGAGCGCCTTTTGCATGTCGTCGTTGCCACCGATCAAGGTCCCGCGCACGAACACCTGCGGGAACGTCGGCCACCCACTCCACAGCTTGATCGCCAGCCGCTCCTTCCACTTGCTCGTGTAGCCGCCGTACTCGAGGTAGGTGTGAGCGATGCCCTTCTCTTGCAGGGCCTTGCGGGCCTTCTTGACGAAGGGGTTGGTGGCCATGCCGACGACCACGACGGCGTCGCGCTCGACGGCCTGGCGGACCTCGTCGACCACGCTGGCGTGGAAGCGGGCGATCTGGCTGCGGACGTGCTCGGTCTTGTGCTCGTCGGCGAGCAGGGGACGGGGATTGGTGGGGGTCGCCATTCGGCAAGCTGCGTAGCCGATGGTGAGCGTCGATTCCAGAGGGGGCGCGGGTGAGAATGTGATGGCGGCCGTGCGTGTAACTTCGAAATCGAGCGGTCGAAAGCTACGCAGCGGGCCTATGCTCGCGAGCATGCAGCTACTGGTTCGCAGGCCGCTCGGCCCGATCGCAGCGCTGGCGCTGGCGCTCGGCGCCTGCTCACCGACACCGACCCGCCCGCCAGTCGACGACGTCACGCACGCGCCGACGTTCGCGTGGTCGAGCTGGGAGCGGGCCGCGTTCGATCGCGCCGAGCGAGATGGCAAGATCATCCTGATCAACGTGGTCGCGCAGTGGTGTCACTGGTGCCACGTGATGGACGAGACGACCTACGCCGATCCCGAGGTCGCGGCGCTCTTGGCCGAGCACTTCGTGACGATCCGGGTCGACTCGGACGCGCGACCCGATCTCGCCGAGCGCTATCGACGATGGGGCTGGCCGGCGACGGCGGTCTTGACCCCGAGCGCAGAGCCAGTGCTCGAGCTGCGGGGCTATCGCGATCCACGGGTGTTCGCCGAGCTGCTGCGCGAGCTGATCCGCGAGCGCGACGAGGGTCGCCTGGTCCGGCGCGAGCGACCGGGCATCGACGATCAGCCGCTCGATCGCGAGCCAGCGAGCGATCTGCTCGCGGCCCAGCAGCGCTGGCTCGGCGTGCTCGACGGCTTCTACGACGTCGAGCAGCACGGCTGGGGCGACAAGCAGAAGTATCCCTGGCCCGTGCACGTCGAGCTGGCGCTGGTGCGGGCGCACGCGGGCGGACAACCAATCTGGCGCGAGCGGGCACTGAGCACGCTGGCGGCCGAGCGCAGCTTGATCGACCCGGTGTGGGGCGGCATGTACCAGTACTCGGTCGGCGGCGTGTGGACGCGGCCGCACTTCGAGAAGATCGCGATGATCCAAGCCGGCGCGATCGAGAACTTCGTGCACGCGGCCCAGATCACCGGCGACCCGAGCTGGCGAGCGAACGCGCTGCAGATCGCCGATTACCTGCTCGACCACATGCAGGATCCCCACGGCGGGTTTTGGACCAGCCAAGACGCCGACCTACGGCCAGACCAGCACGGTCAAGGCGAGGTCGTGCTCGGGATCGATTATTACGCGCTCGCCGATGAGCAGCGACGAGCGCTCGGGATCCCACGCACGGACACGCAGGTCTACGCGGACCTCAACGGCCAGATCATCCACGCGCTCACCGAGCTGTACCGGATCGATCCCGATCCTCGCTTGCGCGACGCGGCGATCCGAGCGGGTGAGCGGCTCGTGCAGACCCACCTGCGAGCGAGCGGCGGGTTCGCCCACGGCGAGGCTGATCAGGGGCTCTTGCACCTGTCCGATCAGGTCGCGATGGGTTGGGCGCTGCTCGGGCTGCACCGGATCACCTGGGACCCTCGCTGGCTCGAGCACGCGATCACGACAGCCGAGTTCGTGCAGCGCGAGCTGGCCGCGCCCGAGGGCGGCTACTATGCCCACCAGGCCGACCCCGACGCGGTCGGTGTGTTCGCGCAGCGACGCATGCCGCCCGAGGAGAACGCCCTCGCGGCGATCTTCATGCTCGAGCTGCATCGCCTGCTCGACGGCGATGGCAGCAAACCAACGCCCTGGCGTGAGCGAGCCGAGCTGGCGCTGCGAGCCTCGGGCAGCGAGGAGCGGCTCGCTCCCGAAGGCAAGGTGATCGCGCGCTGGCTGCTGGCGATCGAGCTGCTCCGTCACGAGGGTGTCGACGTGACGGTCGTCGGCGAGGTCGGTGACCCGCGAGCCGACGCGCTCTGGCAGGCCGCGCTCGCGGTGTGGGAGCCACGGGCGACGCTCGAGCGCAGCCGCCCGGGCGAGCGCTATCCGGCGAGTGGCTCACCCGCGGTGTACCTGTGCACGAGCTCGGCTTGCTCGTCACCGGTCCGCGAGCCCGCGCAGCTGGCCGCCCAGGCCGAGCGCTTCTTGACCGAGCACCTACCTGCGAAGGGCGGATAGACGCGAGCCTGTCGAGCTCGATCCCCCACGATGCTCGCGGGAGCCTCACGTCGAGCTCGACGAATCGAGGCCATGCCGAGCAGCTCGAGCCGCTCGAGCCAGCGTGTTCCGCCATGCGCAGCGACCGCTGACGCGAGGCACTCGACGCGAGCTCGATCAGTTCTTCTCGTCGTCCCGCTCCAGCCCGGCCTTCGCCTCGACAGCTCCTGCCCAGCTCTCGAGATCGGTCTGGATGTCCGCGTCGCCGATGCCGGTCTCGCTCAGCTCGTTGATTTGCTGGACCAAGGCCGCCCGAGCCCGACGCAGCCGCGAGCGAACGGTGCCCTCCGGCACGCCCAGAACCTCGGCTAGCTCGGGGCCCTTGAAGCCCTGCACGTAGTGGAGCTCGAGCGCGAGCTGGTGATCGAAGCTGAGCTTGGCGAGGGCGGCCAAGAGCTGTTGCTTGCGCTCACCGGCCCGAAACCACGTGCTCGGAGACTGCCCCGGATCGATCAGCGCGCTGACCCCATCCGGTGCGTCGCTGCGGCCCCGCCTGCGATAGAGGTCGATCAGCCGCGAGCGGGCAACGGTGAACAAATAGGTGCGAAAGCTGGAGTCGCCACGAAAGCCGTCGCGGTTGCGGACGCAGGCCAGCATGGTCTGCTGGACTAGATCCTCGGCCAGGTCACCGCTCGAGACCTTGTTGCGGAAGAAGCCATAGAGCTCGTCGAAGTGGCGAGAAAAGAGCTCGCTGCCAGCTCGCCGATCGCCTTCGCGCCAAGCCCGCAGGAGCTCCTTGTCGTCGCGTTGCTTGCCGCTCCGGGTGTCACTGTCGTCCATGGCTGCACCGATCATCGCCCGAGCAGGCTGACGAGAAAAGCTGTCGATGCCAGTATCGACCTGGGGGTTAATGAGGACAACATTGCGATCTGATCTGGTTGCGCCACTGGTTGGGCCAGCGGTGCCCTGATACCTTGCCCCCGTGTCTGAGGACCCTGAGAGTGGGGCCCTCGTGCGGGCATTCGCCGAGCTGCGCCAGGAGCCCGACGCGGAGCTCCGCCGGGCCCGAGCTCATGCTCATCGAGCGATCTTCGGCGAGACCGACGACGAGCCGCTGACGATCGGTCGCTACCGCCTGCTCGCCAACATCGGACGCGGCGGGCTCGGCAACGTGTGGGCAGCCCACGACCCACACCTCGATCGAGTGGTCGCGGTCAAGCTCCTGCGCGACGACGCCCTGCGCAAGCACCCGAGGGCTCGCGCGCAGCTGCTGGCCGAGGCCGCGATCATGGCTCGCCTGACCCACCCCAACGTGGTCCGGGTCTACGATCTCGGCGACGCCGGCGGTGAGCTCTTCGTCGCGATGGAGTACGTCGAGGGCCAGACGCTGCGGGCCTGGCAGACGGCCGAGCCGCATGACTGGCGAGAGCTGCTCGAGGTCTATCTGCAAGCTGGTGAGGGGCTGGCGGCCGCTCACGCGGCCGGCCTCGTGCACGGCGACTTCAAGCCCGACAACGTGTTGATCGGCAACGACGGGCGCGTGCTGGTCAGCGACTTCGGCGTGGCTCCGCACGTGATCCAGGCCCACGTCGAGGTCGAGCTGTCCGCGCGAGACCCTGGGTCGAGCAGCACCGGCGAGCAGCTGCTCGGTGACGAGCACCTGCAGAGCGAGGACGAGTCGCTGGTCACCGCTCGCCACAGCGCGATGAGCCAGCACGCGCTCGCGGTCGTCGGCACGCCGGCCTACATGGCGC
>CBFGLP010000676.1:0-15445 GCA_965649595.1 uncultured Myxococcales bacterium
CGCGATCGCGGCGACGATCCAGCGAGAGCTCGAGCTAGGCCGGGGTCGCCGGGTCGAGCGCGCGGACGTCGGGATCGACTCGGCGACGGCCAGCCGCGAGCTGGCTGCGATCCTCGATCGGGTCACCGAGCGTCGGTGAGATCGTCCACGTTGCGGATCGTCTGCAACCAGGCTAGGTCCCCGCCGTGCCGCGGCTCTCGGCCATCATTCCGGTCCGCAACCGCTCGGGGACCCGGCTGCGCAACTGCTTGAGCTCGTTGCGCTGGCATCCGGGCGAGCTCGAGATCGTCCTGTCGGACTACGGCAGCAATGCCGAGCACGCCGCGATGATCCGCGAGCTCGCCGAGCAGTTCGACGCCAAGGTCACGCGCGCCGAGGAGTTCGGCGACTGGAACCGCTCGCGCGCGCTCAACCTCGGCATCCAGCACGCGTCGGGCGAGTACGTGCTGTGCACCGACGCCGACATGATCTTCGCGCCCAACTTCGTGCAGTCGATCCTCGACGTGCACGCGAGCAAGCCCAACGAGGCGCTGGTCGTGTGCGCGTGTGGGGACCTGCCGGAGCAGGTCCCCGAGAAGCCCTACGAGCTGGCCGACTTCCCGATGCTCAGCAAGGCCGCCAACCGGCGCAAGAGCATCGGCACCGGCGCGTGCCAGTCGGCCAGCCGCGAGTTCTTCTTCCACGCCCGCGGCTACGACGAGCGCTACGTCCACTGGGGCAGCGAAGACAGCGACATGCGCGACCGGGCGCTGAAGTACGGGCTCGAGCTGGTGTGGATCAGCGACAAGACCGAGATGCTGCACCAGTGGCATCCGACCAGCCGCTACTCGCGGCTGCTGCAGAACCGCAAGAACGCGCTGCGCTACTGGTTCACGCGCCATCAGGTGGTCAAGAACCTCGAGCGCTGGGGGAACCTGAGCTGAGCTCGCTCAAGACGGTCTTGATGATCTCGCGCTACTTCCCGCCGATGTTCGATGTCGGCGGGAAGCGGGCGTATCGCTTCGCTCGCTACCTGCCGGAGTTTGGCTGGCGAGCGGTCGTGCTGACCGGGCGGGTGCCGAGCGAGCGGGCGGTCGACGACGGGCAACTGCGGCTTTCGGCCCAGACCCGAGTGCAGCGCAGCTACGAGCCGTTTTGGTTCCGCGAGCCGGGCGGGCGCCCCTCGGATGGCACGATCGCAGCGCCGGTTCGCAGCGCTCCAGCGCGGAGCAAGCCGGCGCGTAAAAGGCTGCTCGGCTTCCCGGTCGGGCCCGACATTCTCCTGGCGCCGCACGTGATCCGGGAGGCGACCCGGCTCGGTCGCGAGGAGCGGGCCGACGTGGTGTTCGCGACCAGCTCGCCCTACGCGGTGCTGGTCGAGGGGCATCGGGTCGCCAAGAAGCTGGGTAAGCCGCTCTGCTTGGATCTTCGCGATCCCTGGTCGCTCAACTTCTTTCAGCATGGACGCGCGGCGTGGGCCCGCGAGCTCGATCGGAAGATCGAGCGTCGGCTCTTCGAGGTTGCCGGGCGGGTGATCCTCAACTGCGAGACGGTGCTGGCGGCGTACCGAGAGCTCTATGCCGATCTGCCCGCGGATCGGATGACGGCGATTCGCAATGCCTTCGATCCCGAGGACCGACCCCCGCAGACGGACACGCCTCGAGAAGGCCCGATCCGGCTGCTGCACTTCGGCAACTGCTACGGACCGCGCCGGCTCGAGACGATGCTGCGGGCGATCGCGTTGGTCCGAACCCGCAGGCCCGACGCGCCCGAGATCATCTTGGAGAACCTCGGACGGGTCGGCACCGCGGACCTCGAGCTGGCCGCCGAGCTGGGGCTCACGGAGAGCTTTCGCCACGGCGTGTTCGTGCCACTCGCCGAGGGCCTCGCTCGCTTGGCCGCTGCCGACCTCGCGGTGCTGGTCGCGTACGGGGACGAGACTTTCTATATCCCCGCCAAGCTCTACGACTACTTGGTGGCGCGAGCGCCAATTGCCTGCATCACGCAGCCGGGCGAGCTGGCCGAGATCGTCGAGAGCACTGGCGCAGGCCAGGCGCTGCGACCCGGCGACGTCGAGGGGGCGGCGGCGCTGATCGAGCGATCGATCGATGCCCGCGCCCGTGGGCAGCGAGCGTTCGTGCCCGACGAGCACGAGCTCGACCGCTACTCCGCACGGGAGTCCGCGCGGGCACTCGCGGCCGTGCTCGATTCGCTGGCCTGACTCGTCTGAGCGATCCAGACGAATCAACGTCCGATCGAAGGACATCCTCCAATCGCTTCCGGCGTGGACCCCTGGGGGTCAGTCCGACAGGCTCCAGCTGCTCGCGTCCACGACGAGCCCGAGCTTCCGAGCTACGGCGAGCGACGCGAGGTTCGTCCACGAAGTGCTGTAGAGCGGCGTGCGGCCCGAGGCGCGAATGGCCGCCGCCCACGCAGCGGTCACCAGCGCAGCGTAACCTCGACCCCGAAACCCCGCGGCAGTCTCCAGGCCGGCCTCTGCGGCCACCTCGGACGACCTCGCGCAGAAGCAGATACTGACGGGAATCCCGTCCTCGACGACGGCCACTACTGGCGCACGACCCTCCGCGATCTCGCCGACTACCCAGCCCTCGAAGTGCGGCGCGAGCAGGCGTTCGTCCTCGACTCGGACAATCTCGCCCGCCAACGGGAGCGCTTCGGGGAACGTGAAGGATGGACCGGAGGAAGGATGTAAGGGAGCATCACGCACGGCGCGGGTCAGCGTGGCCACATAGCGGTCTGCGTGGACTGGTGGCAGCCTGAAGTCAGCCGCGGGTGGCTCGGCCCGAGCAACACGTTCGAGCCCGCTGGCGACGTCCTCCGGAACGTCAGCGCGCACGGCCCAGGCGCACTCGGCACGACTGCGGATGATCGCGAAGAGAGGCCCTGGGCCTCCGCCCGGCTCGCGCGTCGAGGTAATGCGACCGCGATCGTCGAACACGAACAGGGTCTGCAGGCGGAGCGTCGGTGTCGTCATGGGACGGCGATATCCCTTCACCCAGATCAGTGATTACAAAACGCGTGGCTGCCCAGCTCGCTGCGGGCATCCCCTGCCCCGCTGACCGGCACCGTGATCGCCGACGCCGGCCGATCCTTCGCGTCGATCTGCCACCAAAGCGGCGCCGGATCCCGGACCTGGTTGCCGAGCTCGGCCATTGTCGAGGCGGCGAAGATCCGCCCGTCGATCAGCGTATACGCGACCTTCTGCGAGGCCCGAATGTCCGCGAGCGGATCGCCCTCGATCACCGCGATGTCGGCCAGCTTGCCGACCTCGAGCGAGCCGATGTCCTTGTCCATCCCGAGGTAGATCGCACCGTTGATCGTGCCCGCGCGCAGGGCCTCGTGCGGGGTCATGCCGCCCTGCACGAACATCCACAGCTCCCAGTGCGCGGCGAGGCCCTCGCGCTGACCATGAGCGCCGAGGTTGACCCGCACGCCCGCGTCGGTGAGCAGCTTGGCCACGCTCGCGGCCGCGATGTGGTTCCAGTCGCCCTCGCCCGCGTGCGTGCGTCGGCGCGCGCGAGCGTCGACGTACTCGCGCGGGACGAAGCTCAGCAAGCGATCGTCGTCCCACACGTCCGTGTGCTGATACCAGTAGTTCTCGCCGTTGAGGCCACCGTAGGCGACCACCAGCGTCGGCGTGTAGCCGACCTCGGTCGCGCCCCAGAGCTGGCGGACGTCGTCGTAGACGGCCGCGACCGGGAGCGAGTGCTCGACCCCGGTGTGGCCGTCGACGACCATCGTCATGTTGTGCTGGTAGAGCGAGCCGCCCTCGGGCACGACCATCATGTCGAGCTCGCGCGCGGCCTGGAGAACCTTCTGCCGCTGATCACGGCGCGGCTGGTTGTAGGACTTCACCGAGATCGCGCCGATCTTCTTCATGCGGCCGAGGTGCATGCGGGCGTCGTCGAGCGTCTCGATCTGGGCGCGGAACGAGCCCTCGGCGCCATACAAGATGGTGCCGGTCGAGAAGATCCGCGGCCCGACGGTCTCGCCCGCGTTGACCAGCTCGGCCGCAGAAAAGATCTCGAGCGAGTCGTTGCTGGGATCGTGGACCGTGGTCACGCCGAACCCGAGCTCGGCGTAGTGCATCCAGCTCTGCTCGGGCTGCATGCCGTACTGGCCCTGGGATCCGTGCGCGTGCACGTCGACGAGGCCGGGGATCAGCGTGTGCCCGGCGACGTCGATCACCTTGGCGTCGGCCGGCACGGTTACGCTGTCGGCGGGGCCGATCGCGGTGATCCGGTTGCCCTCGATCACCACGGTGCCGCGCTCGATCACCTCGTCGCCCTTCATCGTGACCAGCTTGCCGTTGGTCAGCGCGAGTTTTCCCCCGACGATCGGCCGGTCGACCGAGAAGCCGATGTTGGTGACCTCGATGGTCGGCTTCTTCTCTTCTTCTTTCTTCTCGGCGTCCTTGCCCGCGTCGCCCTCGGCCGGCTTCTCCTTCGCCGTGCTCTCGGCCTGCTTCTTGTCCGCGTCCGGAGCGAGGAACTCGAACACGTCCTTCAAATCGCGGGTGTGCAGCTCGGGCCCGAGCACCCAGTGCAGCTTGGTCGCGTCGCCGGACCAGTGCACGAACCACCCAGCCTGCTCGCTCACCTGTCCGACCGGCAGGTTGTCACCGCCCGGCCCGAGCTCGACCTTGGTCCCGGTCGCCGGGAAGGGCACCACGTGGACCCGGAACCCCTCGACGAACGCGACCCAGCGGCCATCCGGAGAGACCCGGTACTCCTCCGCCCGCGCGCTCTGGTAGTGCTCGCGGCGTTTTTGCCCGTCGAGCTCCATGCTCACGAGCAGCCGCGCGTCGTCCTCCCCGTCATCGAGCATGAACACGCGATCGCTGGCGTTGCCGAAGTGCGGCTGGTAGCCCGAGCGGCTGACCCGGAGCTCCGTCTGCGCGGCCGCCTTCGCGTCACCGCGCTTCGCCTTCGCGGGCTTGCCCGCGTCGACCGGCATCGCGAACACCCCCGTCTTCTCGGACCAACGCGGCGACATCAGCCCGCCGCCGCCGACCCGGCGATACACGACCCACTTGCCGTCGGGCGAGAGCGCGGGCTCGATGTAGTGGCCCGGGTGCGGGCTGACCAATCGCCCTTCCCCGCCCTCGATCGGCACGATCCGGACAGCCCCGAGCTCGCGGTCGTCCCAGCTGACGTAGACCACGTGCTTGCCGTCGCGCGAGAGCGAGGGGTAGTACTCGAAGTGATCGTCCTGCTTGGTCAGCCGACGAACCTGACCGCTCTTGGTATCGCGGACGTAGAGCTTGCCGAGCGCCTGGTAGACGACCTTGCTGCCGTCCGGGCTGACCTGCGGCCAGCGCAACACCTTCACGTCGAACTTCGCCGGCGCGACCTCGATGGGCACCCGCTGGGCCTTGGTGACGGTGCGCGAGTGCTCGACCCGGAACGGGATGCTCTGAACCTCGCCCCCGCGCGCGCCGACCCGGTGCAGCTTGCCGCCGGCCCAGAACACGATCGACTGAGAGTCGGGCGAGAACGCCATCTGCGGATAGACCCCATGGATCGCCCAGGTCTCCTGCATGTCGCGATCGAGCCCGTCGTAGACCGCCCACTCGGCGCCCGACTCGAGGTCGCGGACCATCAACACCGACTTCAACCGGACGCGCCGCACGTACGCGAGCAGCTTTCCGTCCGGCGAGGGCGTGGGCCGGACCGCCCCGCCGGGGCCACCGATCAGGCTCTCGAGCCGACCCTCTTCCAGGTCGAGCCGGCGGATCACGTAGATCTGCCCGTTGGGGTCCTTGTTGTATTCGAAGGTCGGGCCCGGGGTGAGGTCCTCGGAGAAGTAGATGTAGCGGCCATCGGGCGAGAACACCGGCTCGCCCGCGTCCTTTTGCTCGGTCCGCTTCTTGGTCAGCTGGACGCCCTTGCCCCCGCTGCGATGGTAGAGCCACATCTCGCCGGCGCCGAGGCTTCGCCGCGAGGAGAAGTGCTTGCGCGCGACGATGTACTCCCCGTCGGGCGACCACGCCGGGCTGTTGAGCAGGCGAAAGTCCTCGTTGGTGACCGCTCGCGGCTCGCCGCTGCCGTCGGCCCGCATGACCCAGATGTTGTCCCCACCGCCGCGATCGCTGGTGAACGCGATCCATTGCCCGTCGGGGGAGAAGCGCGGCTGCATGTCCCACGCGATGCCCTCGGTCAGCGGCTTGGCCTGACCGCCGGCGATCGGCAGCGTGTAGAGATCGCCGAGCATGTCGAACGCGATCGTCTGGCCATCGGGGCTGACGTCGACGCTCATCCAGGTGCCGGTCTCGGTCGCGATCGCTACCTGCTGCTTGTCACCAGGCGGCTCGTCGACCTTCCACGCGCACGCGCCCTTGGCCTTGGCCGGATCACCCTCGGCGGTCGGGCACTTTGGAGGATCCATACCCGCGTCGACCACCGCGGCGCCGGGTGGCGACATCACCTCCGTCTGGTTCGGGGTCGCCTTGGTGCAGGCGAAGAGGACCGAGAGACCCACGAGCGCGAGCGAGATCGGCGAGCTGCCCTGATGCATCGGAGCGGACTCTTGCACGAGCGAAGCGGGCGATTGGAAGCCTCGGAGCGGTCCTGGAGGAAGACGATCGCGCATGCTCCAGAGACCCCGGCGGCCCCGCAGCCGGCTCGCCTTCCACCGGCCGCGCCGACTCGATCAAACTCACGAGTCTCCCTCTGGACGGCCCGCAGGCCAGTCCTGCAGAAGGGCCAATTTCGTTCAATGCTGCTCCACTTTTGCGGGGATGCGGCAATTTCCGGTGCACTATCGAGCACCAAAACCGCAGATCGTGAGATCTCCGCAAGATTTTTTTGTCCTTTCGATCGCAGGACGCTCAGAGTCGCGCGTCTGGCTCCGACTTTTTTCTTGCGACGTTTCCCGTAATGGGGCTTAACTGACTGCGCCGAACTGATCCACCGACCACCGCGGAACCCGCCAGCCCGCGTCCGGATCCGGCACCGACCACCGCCCCTGCTTTGAGGCCCGAGATGTCCACCCGCCGCCTTCCCCTCGCCGCTCTCGTCTTTGCTCCGACCCTCGCGCTCGTGTCCGGCTGCGACCTCTTCGCCGCGCTGACCGAGACCTCCGCGATCGTCGACGTGTTCACGGCCAGCCACTCGACCCCGGACGAGCAAGGCGAGCTGCCCGAGCGTGAAGGTGACCAGCTCGTGTTCACCAACGACATGGGCTGGGAGGTGTTCGTCGACGAGGCCTACGTGACCACGACCGCGGTCACCTTGCAGGCCTGCGACGGCGAGCGCTTCGACATCGAGATGTACTGGGGGGCGTTCGCCGAGAACCTGCCGGAGACCGGCGATCTCGAGGTCCAGGGTGTCGGCGCCGTGCGGGCCAACTCGGGCACCTACTGCTCGGTGCTGGTCGAGTACGGGCCCTTCGAAGGCGGCGACACCCCAATGGACAACCCCGACGCGATCGGCACGACCGTCTACATCGCCGGCAAGGCGCTCAAGGACGGCGTGATCGTGCCCTTCACCTGGAAGACCAGCGTGGCGCTCGAGGTCGAGGTCGACATCAGCGAGGTCCAGCAGGGCAAGCCCTTCGAGATCCGCAAGACCGAGTACGTCAGCAAGAAGCTGACCGTCGCCAAGACCTACGATCGCTTCTTCGACGGCGTCGACTTCGACGCGCTCGGCGAGCTGGGCCAGGACGACATCGACAGCCTGCTGGCCGACACGCTGACCCACCACACCCAGGCGTTCGCCGGCGCTTCGCTTTGAGTCGTTAGGGCCGAGCGGCTCCCGAGCCCGATCCGAGGGCTCTCGCGGCACATGCGCGAGGGCCCTCGTCTATTTGGCCAGAGATCGCCAGGCGGCCCGAGCGACGCTGGCTCACGAAGCAAACGCCCCTCGAGAGGCCGCGCAGTCTATTGCACCCGGTGGGGCTCGCCCATAACCTCCGGCGCGTGAGCAAGGACGACCACATCGAGTTCGACGGCGTCGTCACCGAGGTCCTCACCGGCGGCATGTTCCGGGTGAAGATCGACGACGACCATTCGGTGATCGCCCACCTCGCTGGAAAGATGCGGAAGTTCCGGATCAAGGTAGTGTTGGGAGACCACGTCAAGGTCGCGGTCTCCCCCTACGACCCCAGCCGCGGGCGAATCACTTATCGGCACCGCTGATGGCCACAGACTTCGAGCTGCTCGAGGCATGGCGCTCCGGAGACGAGCGAGCCGGCCGTGAGCTGTTCGCACGTCACTTCGACGCCATCTATCGGTTCTTCCGCAGCAAGATCGACGACGGCGCCGAGGACCTGACCCAGCAGACTTTCCTGGGCTGCGTCCGCGGCAAGGATCGCTACCGCGGCGAGGCCAGCTTCCGCACCTACCTGTTCACGATCGCCCGCAACCGGCTCTACACACACATTCGCGACCGCCAGCGGCGCGACGCGGTGCTCGAGGTCGGTGAGCAGTCGGTCGCGGACCTCGGCTTGGCCTCCCCCACCCAACAGCTCGCGGCGCGGCAAGAGCAGCGGCTCTTGCTGCAAGCCATGCGATCGCTGCCGCTCGACATGCAAGTCGCGCTCGAGCTGCACTACTGGGAAGGCCTGAGCGTGCGGGAGATCTGCGAGGTCGTCGAGGCGCCCGAGGGCACGATCAAGCGGCGACTCCAGCGTGCTCGTCAGCGGCTCGACGAGTTGATCGCCGAGCTGACCGACGACGAGGCGCTGCGCAAGAGCACGACTACCGACTTCGAGACTTGGGCTGCGCAGCTGCGGGCGTCGTTGGGCACGCAGGACGACGAGTGACTGGCTAGCGGGCGTGGTTGGTCCGAACGACAGCGACGTGTGGCCCGCGACGCCGAACGCGAGGTGGCCGCTCCGCTGCACGATCGAGGGCGTGGCCCTGCATCCGCATCGCCCCTGGCTCGCGCTCGCGTGCACGGACGCGGCCACGCAGGAGGGCGCGGTGCTGGTGTTCGACGCCCAGACCGGGACCCTGCGATCCTCGACCGCGTTCGAGTCCAACGTCGGCTGGTCGGACGACCCCAACCTCTTGCGTTGGCACCCAGACGGCGACCGACTGACGACCAACGTCGATACCAATGGGATCGCGCTGCTGCGCCGAGCTGACGTCGTGGGGTTCGCCTATCCCGACGAAACCAGGGACCACGGTGTGCGCCACGTCTGGATCGATCATCGGATCTTCACGGATACCGGCGCGCTGTTCGAGATCCGAGAGGGCGACCGGCGGTTCGAATTCGATGAGGTCACATCCCTGGCCTTCGGGGAGATGCAGTGGAACGCTGCGATCGATGCGGTCGTGGGTACGACCGCGCAGGGGATCGCGGCGTACGACCCGGTCCGCGAGAAGGTGGTCTATCAGACGCGCTTCGAGGCGGCCCCATGGCGATCCGGCGCGGATTGGTCAGCGGATGGGCGTTGGTACGCCCGAATGCGCTGGGGAAAACCAGGTACGAGCAGCGACGAGGTCTGGATCTACAATGGCGACGACGGCCGCTGCGAGTCGAAGGTGGTCCCCTCGCTACCGCAGATCGATGCCACATACTGGGGTCCAGGCGGCTCGCTGCTCGTGCAGTGCCACTCCCTCACGAGCACCCGAGCGGTCGCGGAGCGCCGTCTGGACCTCGTCCGCAACGGTCGGATCGAGACGACGATCGACCTCGGGCCACGCAGGATCGAGGCGTCTCACAGCATCCCGGAGGCAAGGGGTATCGCCTGGTCGCCGTCCGGCGACGGGATCGCGCTGCTGCTGGACTGCCAGGAGATCGGGATCCTCGACGCACGCACCGGCCGGATCCTGACGACCTTTCCCGCGCCCGCACCCGCGATCCCCCCCGGCCTGCCGAACTCGTACAGCAGCGCCCATCGACCCGCGTTCGGATTTCCCGGGGATCTCATGTGGCTTGCCCCGCAGCGGCTCATCCGCATGGCGCCGCACTTCGTCGCCTCGTGGTCGATCGACGGCCAAGAGATCGCGGAGTTTGTCGTCCCCACGGGCTGCTAAGGCAGATCCTCGAGCGCCTCGGCGGTGCACTCCGGAGGCGCCGTGACCTCGTTGCAACGAACCGGGCTGCCGTCGGGCAGATCGAGGAAGTAGGTCATCCCCTCGCCTGGCGCGAGGAAGTCATCCTTGAGGTTGTGGGTCCCGGTCTGCTTGCCGGCGTCGAGCTTGGCGAAGCACTCGTCGTCGGACGACCCGGCGCTGCACACGTTGCTCGCGGTCAGGATGCCCGCGGCGTGGGCGTCGGCGATGCTCGAGCTGGCGGGATCGTTGATCTTGCTGACCGCGGCGTAGGGGGCCGAGAAGTCGTCGGTCCCGACGAACATCAGCCGGCCATCGAGGCTGGTCCCGTCGTAGGTGTAGTCGGCGACCGAGGAGTGATCGCCGTTGAGGATCATGAACATGATCTTCCCGCGGACCTCGCCGAGCGTCGGCCAGCCTTCGGCCTCGATCGCCTCGCGTAGCGTCGGGTAGTCGCCGCGCACGAGGTCGGGCGTCAGCACGCGCTCGGCCGGGAGCACGTCGAGGATCGTCTGCTCGACGAGCAGGAGATCATCGATCGGCTCACCGCCGGTGCTGTCCTTGAGCTCGAACCACACCATGATCGGCACGTGGCCGGGGTGCTGGTCGGACCAGCCAGCGATGGTCCCGAGGCAGGCGCTCAGCGTGTTGCAGGTCGTGAGCGAGTCGATGATCTGGATGTGATAGACGAGCAGGATGTCGGCGTTGCGGTGAAGATCGAGCTCGAACGCCCGCACGCCGTAGTCCTCGAGCTGCACGTCGAGCGGCGGGTGGGTGTACTCATGGCTGGGGTCGAATGGCAGCTGCGGCTCGACGTGGTAGCTGTTGTGCGTGCCCTTGACCTGGACGTGGTCGAGGGTCAGCAGGTCGTCGAGCGGCCCGCCGGTGTCGCTGGTCTCGGTCTCGGCTCCGCTGGTCTCGCTCTCGGCTCCGCTGGTCTCGCTCTCGCTGTCCGCGTCAGACTCGCTGGTCCCGCTGTCCGCGTCAGACTCGCTGGTCCCGCTCTCATCGACCTCGTCGTCGGTGCCCGACTCGTCGATGCCCGACTCGTCCGCCGCAGAGTCGCCACAGCCCGAGATCCCACAGCCCAGCATCAGCGAGGTCAGCAGCAGCGGAGTCCTGCGTGTCATGAGGCTCCCACGATAGCGCAGGAGCCTTACCTGCGGGCATCATCCGCGCGCATGACCAAGCGTCGCGCCCTGATCACCGGAGCGTCGAGCGGCATCGGCCTCGAGCTCGCCCGCCTGTTCGCCGCCGATGGCCACGATCTCGTGCTGGTCGCCCGCCGCGAGGCCAAGCTGCGCGCGCTGGCCGACTCGCTGCGGCGAGACGGTCTGAGCATCGAGATCATCGCGGACGACCTCGCCGATCCTGCGGCGCCAGGGCGGATCGTCGCCGCGCTCGAGCAGCGCGGCCTCACCGTCGACATCCTGGTCAACAACGCTGGCTTCGGCAGCAACGGCAAGTTCGTGACCACCGAGCGTGAGGGCCAGGTGATGATGATCGACGTCAACTGCCGAGCGCTAGTCGACCTGACCCACCGCCTGCTGCCGGGCATGCTCGCGCGCGGCTTCGGTCGGGTGCTCAACATCGGCTCGACCGCGGGCTTTCAGCCGGGCCCGAACATGGCGACCTACTACGCGACCAAGGCGTTCGTTAACCACTTCTCCGAGGCGATCGCCCACGAGCTGCGCGGGACCGGAGTGACGGTGACCGTGCACTGCCCCGGGCCCACGCAGACCGAGTTCGCCGACGTCGCCAACATGCACAAGACCCGGCTGTTCGCGGCGATCGGGTCTCCGGCGAGCGCCGCGGACGTGGCACGAGACGCGTACCGGGCGATGTCGAAGGGCAAGGTGATTGCGATCCACGGGGCGCTCAACTGGTTCGCGACCTTCATGATCCGCTTCACCCCCCGCGCATTGGCCCGGACGATCGCGGGCTGGATCTCGACCGCGCCCGAGTGAGCGATCAGATCCGGAACTCGACCCCGTACACGCCGAGCAACGAGATGTTGGCGAACTCCTCGTAGACCGGCACGTCGCCGGCGATGCTGGTCGCGACGAAGGTCTTCTCGCGGAAGATCGCCCGCCCCTGCAGCACGAGCGCGATCCAGCGGCGCAGCGTGAAGCGAGCGTCGAGGCTCGGCGAGATGATCCACGTGAAGCGCCCGGTCTCCGGGAGGATGCTGCTGCGGATCGGCCATGAGCTACCGATCCCGACCCCGGCCGAGAACGCGAGCACCGGCAGCACGTCGATCACGACCGCCGGCTCGAAGAGCAGCCGCGCCCACGCGACCTTCGAGCTGATCCGACGCGGGTCCTCGCCGATCGAGCCGGGCCCGAACGAGCCCCACTGCCCGAGCGTGCCGCCGATCCGCAGCTCGTAGGCGACCCGCGCGAAGCGAGGGTCGCGAGGCCGAAAGTTGGCCGAGAGCTGACCGATCGCCGCGAAGAAGACCGGATTGGGGAGCGTGTCCGGAGCCCCCAAGGGGATCGCCGGTCCGCCACCCTGCGCGAGCATGATGTTGAAGGTCAGCAGCCGCGCGGTCCGATGGACCTCGCCGAACTGGACCTCGCCATCGTCGACGGCCGCCGAGCCTTCCTTGAACGATCGCTCGCCGACCAGGCGATAGCGCAGCGGATCGCAGCTGGCCCCCGGGGCCAAGATCCGCAGGTCGTCGACGCCATCGACGGCGTAGCGGCGGACCGAGCCGTCGCTGCCGTAGAGCTCGACATAGTCGATGCCGCTGCCGGGCACGTTGGTCCGCCAGCTCGACAGATCACCGCCGAGATAGATCTGATCAGCCGGCACGTAGGCGGCGAGCGTCTGGCCAGGGCGCTGGAGGATCTCCGTCCAGCGCTGATCGGGATCCTCGCGACGAAAGGTGACCGCCAGCGGCGGGGTCAGCTCGACCCACTCCGAGGACTCACCATCGCCAGGGCACAGGTACTGGCAGGTCCCGTCGTCGAGCGGCGTGGCCGAGCAGTCGATGCCGCCTTCGATCGTGGCCGCCGGGCAAGTGCCGGACGGCCACACGCAAGCGGGCGGGCTCCACACGAAGCCGATCTGGTGTGGATCGAGGACCAGCTCGCCCTCCGGCCACGCGCTGTCCCACGCGGCGGCGAAGCGGGTCGCCGTAGGTCGCTCGTCCTCGCTCGGGCGCAGCTCGATCTCGAGTCGGCCGGCATCGTCGGCGCGGGGCAGGAGCACGCGCATGCGCGCGCTGCCGCGCAGGGCTCCGACGCAGGTCTCGGGCTCGAGCACGCGGCCTTCGGCGCGCAGCTCGAGCCGCTCACGATCAGACTCGCGCAAGCGAACACCGGGGAGCTCGATCTCGAACTCGTGGCAGCGCGGCGCGATCGGCAGCAGGATCAGCTTGTTCGCGTCGCTGCCCTCTTCGGCTCGATAGGCGCGAGTGTGGGCCCGGTAGTGCCCGCCGAGGCTGCGCGCGGTCACGACGATCCGCGCGAGCTCGGCCCCGACGCCGATCGTCACCACGCCGCCGGTCAGCTTGAGCGACTCGAGCATCGGGGGTGAGCCCTCGAGGTGCTCGAGCATCAGCACGAGCACGCGCGGCTGCTTGGCCGCCCGCTCGGACAGCAGGCTATCGGTCGTGCACGCGACCCACAGCTGGTCGGCTTGCTGAGTCGCGAGCGGCAGCTCGACCCGCGGCGTGCAGGCGCCCTCGGCCGAGCAGGTCGGGGCAGGATCGTCGGTCGACCAGAGCTTGGGGTCGAGCACCTGCTCCGAGATCGAGGCCGTGCTCGCAAGCGCGGGGCCTTCGATCTCGGCGCTCGGGTCAGCCGGGGTCGCGGGGAGCAGCAGGTCGCTCAAGCGCTCGCGCGTGCGCGGACCCTGGCCTTGCGAGACCACGCAGAGGTGGGTCGGGACGTCGCCGATCTCCGGGCGCAGATCGACGGTCACGACCCCGTAGGGCTTGGCCGCGTGGGCCGAGTCGAGCCACACGAGCTGCGCGAGCACGATCGCCAGCACGATCCATGCGCCGCGCAGCCACGGGCTCACTGGCACGCGTCGGCCGTCGTCGCGCCACACAGCGAGTAGCCGGCACAGTCGCGCGGGGAGAAGTTCTGGGTCCGGCTGCTGCGTCGTTCGATCCGGCATTCGTAGCAGGTGCCCTCGTGCAGCAAGGTAGCGCGGCGACGCGGGCTGCGGGCGAGCAAGGTGTAGCGATCCTCGTGGAGGTGGCACCAGTCGTGCCCGGCCGGGTCTTCGCTCGGGCTCGCGGGCGGATCGGCGGCGACCTCGGGTTGCTCGGGGGGCTTTGGAGCCTCGGCTCCAGTGATCGCCTCGGGCTCGGGGATCGCCTGGTCCGGATCGCCCGTGGCCTCGGGCCCGGTGCCGGTCGTGCTGGACGTGCTGGCCGCTTCGTCGGGATCGCGCACCGGAGCCTCGCTCGCATCCGCTGGCTCGCCGCTCGGCTCTGGCGGGCCCTGATCGATCCGCTGGCCAGGCCCCTCGCTGCCGAACCATCCGAGCTCGAGCCCGACGATCCCGATCACCGCCGAGAGCACCAGCAACACGACGAAGATCCACGTCCAGCCGGCGCGCCTCGGCTCGCCGACTGCCGAGCTCGAAGCATCGACCCTGGCGATCTCCTCGAGCTCGTCGAGCAGCGCTCGCATGTCGACGTGGCGCGCGGCGGGATCGGGCTCGAGCCCCCTTCGCAGCGCTCGATAGAGGGCGATCGGCACCGGCGAGTCGGCCGGTGGCTCGACCACCCTGCCCGTCCGCACGGCCTCGACGTGGGCCGCGAGCCCGCGCGCGTCGTAGGGCCGACGACCATAGAGGCCCTCGTAGAGCGAGCAGCAAAACGCGAACTGATCCGAGGCCGTGTCGGCGGGTCGACCATCGTACAGCTCCGGTGCCATGTAGAGCGGCGTCCCGAGCAGCGCGCCCGTCTCGGTCAGCGCGGGCACGGCTCGATCGCCGAGCGCCGCGACGACGCGGGGATCGAGCTCGGCCGAGTCGCCCAAGGTCGGCGCGCGGGAGGGGTCGTCGGGGTCGATCGCCTGCTCGCCCGTGGCCGCGGGCCCCTGCCCGCGATCGTAGGTGGCCTCCTCGAGCGAGCGATGCAGCCGCGCGAGCCCGAAGTCGAGCACGCGCACGCGCCCGTCGTCACCGACGAGCACGTTCTCCGGCTTGAAGTCGCGGTGGACCAGGCCGACCGCGTGGGCCGCCGCCAGGCCGCGCCCGGCCCCGATCATCGTGCGCAGCACCTGCTGCCACGGGCGCTTCTCGGCGCGCAGCCACGCCGTCAGCGTCTGGCCCTCGACGTACTCCATGGCGACGTAGATGCCGTCGCCGTGCTCGCCGACCTGATAGACCTGGACCACGTTGGGGTGCGACAGGCGGGCCATCGCCTGCGCCTCGCGGACCATGCGGGCGCGCACCTCGCTGCGGTCGATCAGCGAGCGGCGGATC
>CBFGLP010000677.1:0-21334 GCA_965649595.1 uncultured Myxococcales bacterium
TCTGCTCCCAGTGGCCCCCAGCCTCGAGTGCGGCGAGAGTCTTGGCGGGGTTTTTTAGCTCACCCAGCACGAGCTCGGCCAGTCGAGCGGTGCGGGTCGGGTCGCCCTCCTCCTGGTAAGCAATTTTCGAGAAGACTTCGACCAAGATGACGCCCGCTTCGGGGTCCTCTGCGTTGAGCAGCCCGGCCATGGCCTGGGCGGCGCGCGGCAGGTTGTCTTCGCCAGTCGAGACGATCGATTCGGCTCGCTCGAACACCGTCGGGCCGGCCACGAAGTTGGTCTCGGCGATCAGTTCGTCGAGCACCTGGATCTGCGCCTCGAGCAGCTTGATGCTGGCCTGCACCTCGAGGCCGCCAATGAGTCGCTTGTTTTGTTGCTCGTTCAGCCTGCCGCGCAGGCGCTCACGCTCGGCACGAATCTGCTCGTCCGGCTTGGTGTGCCAATAAGCCCGCATCTCGGCCCGTGCGAGGTCGAGTTCACGCTCGATCGCCTCGGCTCGCTTGGCCTCGAACGCGGCCTGGAATTCGGCTTCTTCGATCGGGCGGATCTCCTCCTCGATCTGAGCACCTTCCTCGAAATAGGCGAGCCCGCGTAGCTTCTTGGCTCGCGCAGAGAGCACCCGCAAGCGCTTCAGGTAAGTAGCTTTAAAAAGCTCGGATTCACTCGGCTCACGCCTCAGGTAATCCCGAATGCACTCTTGGAAAAGATTTATCAACGTAATCGCAGCGTCGAGCCACTGTGACATGAGCACCGACTCGAGCGTCTCGCGTGATTCCAAATAGTCCGTGATCTTCAGAAACCGATCGCTTGCGGACTCGGTCTTGCGCCGCAGTGGCTCTGGGATAGCCCAGCGTTCCAGCTCGTTGGCCTGCTTGCCCGTGGGATTGCCTTCAGCATCTTCTACTTCAGTCGGCTCGAGCAGGTCGTCGGCCAGCGCGATGAGGTGGAAGCGGAGCAGCTCGACCTTTTTGTAGAGCTGCTCGCTCTGGGCAAGAAAGTCGGCGCCATAATCGGGCGACGCTGTGCTCGTGGTCTGAGGAGCGACTGGCTCGGTTTGGTTCTCCCGGCGAAGGTCACCCGCCGCCCCGCGCGATTGCAGCGTATGCGCGACCTCGTGGGCGATCAGCCGCATACCCGCGCGCGACCAAGGATCATATTCCCCGCCCGCAAAGAACACGTGCTGACCCTGCGTGAACGCCCGGGCTCCAATCGCGGCGGCGAGGCTGTCCGCGGCCGGGTCGGCGTGCACTCGGACACGCCCGAGATCGACCCCCAGGCGCGGCTCGAGGAACGCCCGCGCATGAACGTCGAGCGGATGCCCGCTGGCCGAGCGAGCGACGTGCAGGCGCTGCGCGAACCCGTCGGAGGTGACGCCGCCCGCAAGGCCCATGGCGGGCTCTCGCCGAAGCTCGTCGTCCTCTTCTTTACAGCTGGCACATTTGCGCCACAGCTCGGGACCCTCCGAATACCACGCGGACATCCGCAGGATCCGCTCGGCGAGCGGGTCGGCTACGGGCGTTCGCCGAAGCTCGTCGTCCTCTTCTGCACAGCTCCCACACTTTCGCTGGATCGTGTGCCCGCGTAAATCCGGCGGATCCGCAGCTCCGGCGAATTGGGCCATGGCGACGCCCTCGACCGCGTTCTCGTCGGCCGCATCCTCGCCCTCGGTGTCCCCTTCGACGTCGGCCACCGTGGCGGGCGCTGGCATCTGCATCACTCGGTTGGCGACGGCGTCGGCCTGCCGCTCGAGCGGGTCGTTTACATGACCTACCCGCAGGTTGGCTCGAATACCCCAGCTCCGGTCGAGGGCGCTCCAGCTCGGAAGCAATGCCGGCGAGCCACGAAGGTCGAGCATCGGCGAGCGGCGAAGCTCGTCCTCCTCATCGCAGCTCGAGCACTTGCGTTGAATAACCTCGCTCGCACCAGCGGAGGGCATTCGCATGACCCGATCAGCAACCGCGTCCGCCTCGCGCTCGAGCGGATCGTTTACGTCGCCGACCCGCAGCTTGGCTCGAATCCCGAGCGACCGGTCGAGCGTCGCGGTCCACTCCGGGAGCACGCTCGAATCCACAGCTTCGAGCGCGTCGTTGGCCGGCTGGACGCTCGCTGCTTCCTGTCCGGCTGCAGGCGCGAGCCGCATGGGCGCGATGCCTATCGACCGAAACGAGCGCTTCTGAGGCTTCTCAGCGGGCCCTCTTTCAGCGGGTCGGGATGCTGGGGACGGCCGAGCGAAGCGGGGCATGGTTCATCATAAGCAATCATCAATATGGCAAACCATCGGCCGAGGGTCGTGTTCGGTGCCTACCGGTGGACGAGCTGAACCCGGGAGCAGTCACCATCGTCGAGCATCTCGCATCAAACAGCTCTTCGATTCGACAATCCAACACAACCCATGGCTCGGTCATGCCTTCGGCCGACGACACAGCTCGATCCTCGTCGTCGGGTTCGTACCCGCGGGTCCTGCCCGAGCCGGGCCGAGCGAGACCTCGACCTTGGCTCGATCGAGGTGTCCGACCCAGGCTGGCCGGCCTCGGAGGTCGAGCCACGCCCGCTCGACCAGCTCGCCACAGCCGTGGCATCCAGCCCACCAGCCGGTCTCGCGCGTCGAGGCAGTTGGGCCCCGGTTCACAGAGGGTGCACCACCGCGATCCCTCCAGAGTTCCGCCAGCCCAGCCATCCGCGCCCTTGTGTCCCGGACCGGCATCGTGCGAACCTCACCCCCGAGGCTTGCATGCGCACCCGCTGGCTCGCTCCGTTCACCATCTCCCTCGGCCTGACCACCCTCGCCGTCGTCGCCTGCAACAACGACGACGGCGATGGCGACGACAACGCTACCCAGGGCGACGGTGATGGCGACTCCAGCGAGTCGAGCGACTCGAGCTCGACCACCGACACGGACACCACTGCCGACACTGAGACCACGACTGGTGACGGCGACGGCGATACCACTGGCTGCACCCCCGGCGAGCTCGGCTGCGACTGCAACAACGGCCTGTGCCTCGGCGACCTCGAGTGCATCGCCGGCACCTGCGTGAATCCAGAGTGCATCCCCGGCGAGCTCGGCTGCGAATGCAACAATGGTCAGTGCCTCGGCGACCTCGAATGCAGCAACGGGATTTGCGCGGACCCGGATTGCACGCCCGGCGAGCTCGCCTGTGAGTGCAACAATGGCCTGTGTCTAGGCGCTCTCATCTGCGAGGGTGGCATTTGCTTGGTGGATGGGGACACCGATACCGACACCACCGACACGGGGATGGAGTGCCCGGAGCCCAACGAGAAGATGTGCGACGGCGAGTGTGTCGACGTAATGTTCAACCTCGACCACTGCGGAGAGTGTGGCAACACCTGCGAGATCTCGTTGGATAACCAGATCGGAGGTTGTGCCAACGGCGCTTGCAAGCCATTTTGGTCGGAGTGCTATACACAAGAAGAGGCCCAGGACAATGGATTCCTGACGTGTGCCCAGGTCTGCGCTAGCGAGGGTCGGGAATGTGATCCGACGGGGTGCAAGACCGAAACTTGGATACAGTATGGTGACATCGGCTCCTGCAACTCTGGCAACATCGGAGGAGTGGGGACTTCGGCCACGTGTGAAACCGAGATTCTTTGGGAAACCACCTACCTCCGATGTTGCTGCTCCCAATAGATCTTGTAGCAAGTACGAGACGGCGCGCCCCTTTGGCAGTCGTCGAATTCCAGCGCTCACCCAGGCGTAGGCGTGCGCTTTACACACACCACACGGGCCGATCCGCCCTCCTTGGCGACCTCGTACTGTGCATACCCGTAGACCTCATGGCGGAAGACGACGACATTGACACTGTCGGAGCCCGCGCTCGGAACCTTTCCGGCCGCTGACCCGATCCCAAAGATTCCATGTGATCCCACATTGCCTGACATGATCACGCCCAAATCGGTAGTAATGAGAATATCACCACTCAACCCGAGCAAGGGCCCAACCACGCACGAGAAAAGACACCCGTATTTATCCTCGACGATGCGATTCCCCACCACCTGGGCACTCGCCGCCGTGCCGACGTAGACCCCAAACATGGCGAAGCTCATCAGCGACCACTCGCTGAGCACATCCGAGTAGAACTCCGCCATCTTGTTCGAAGCCGCCCCCGGATCGTAGTCGCTCTGCATGTTCACATTGACCGTGTTCGCCGACACCACCACGTTCCCGACATTCGACAGCAGCACCGCGCTGCCAATCCCGCCACGCTTCAACCACGCCATCCGGATCGTGTTCTGCCCAACCTCGAGCGCCCCTCCCGTCAATGTCCCGCTGACACTCGGATCCACCCACTTCGGCTTCTCCGCGATGCTCGGCACCCCTTCGTCGTCCGAGCTCGCACAGAAGCCCAATACCTCGACGCACGCCCCTCCCGCATCGCGCTTGACGGACATCCCGGTGTCCTCCCAACAGAACGCCGCGTTGGGAACATCCACCCCCACGACCGGATCCCCAAACCCCTCGAGCGTATTCGAGGTCACCACGATCCCGCCAAACCCCCGCCGCACCCACAGCGCCTTCCCGAGCGGCTGGCTCACCTCGTTACCGCGCACCGTCACCGCATTCCCGCCGCTCTGCGTCACGTAGTTCCGCACCGTCTGCGGCACGACCACGGTCGTGATCGTCGTCGGGAAGGTCGGCTTCCCCGAGCTCGCCCGTACCGGCGTCGCCTCGTAGATCGCGATCCCGCCTCGCAGCGCCCGCATCCGATACGGCGCGTTCCCACCCGAATGCTTCATCCCGTTGTTGACGATCCGGTTGTCCTCGATCACCGCGTTCATCGCCGCGACCATCCCGACCCCGCAGATCGGCACTTCGCTCCCGAAGCTCCCGTTGTCCTGGATCGTGTTCTCGTGAATCCACGCGTTCACGCTCGCCGCCAGCACGATCCCCCCGACGCCCACGTCGAAGTTCACGAAGTTCATCTCCTTTAGCGACGTGTTCCGCGCATTCCCTTCGATCAGGTTCCGCGCGATGTCCAGCTCCGCCGCCACGATGAAGCGCGGCACCCCGTCCGGCTGACCGTTGTTGTCCCAATCCGTCATCGACGAGAAGAACACCGTCGTCGAGATCCCGCTAAAGCCCATCCCGCGGATCACGTTGTCGTAGATCCGCACGTCCTCGACCGGTCCCGCGGGCAGCCACACGTAGCCCGGGTCGGTCGGCCGGGGGTTTGGGTCGGTTGGATCCGAAGCGCAGCCGTCGAAGTCGTTCGCCTTGAGCGAGCCCAGCGGCTTCATATCAACCGCCGATTGGACCGCGGTAAAGCTCGAGATCGTGGCGACCGTCGCGGGCCGCTGCACCAGCACGACGTGGCCGAGCGCGATGCCGTTCCCCCACCCGCTCTCGATGTGACAACCGACGATCTCCACGTCGCGCGATGTGCTGAGGATACCGACGCCGCCCGGCGCCGCTGCGGTCCCGCGATCGTCGCGCGCCGCTCCCACGCGACAACGGTGCATCCGCAGGTGCTCTCCACCGAGCATCACGGCGAACGACACGCTGGGCACGGGCGCCATCGCCACGGTGCAGTCGAGCACGTCGACCTCCGACGCTGCGGCCACGGCAATGCCCGACTCGGGCAGCTCCATGATCAACCCGGGCACCACGTTGCCCAGGCAGTACACCTGGAGGTTCTGCAGCCGGATCCGCTCGCAGGTGCCCCCGTTGGTCCGCGTCACCAGTACGCCGAACGCCGAGTAGGCGTCGATCCGCAGATCCTTTACGGTGATCCGCTCACAATCCACGATCTTCAGCACCGGCTCGTAATATTCGGTCCAGTCGATGCTCGGCACGCTCTCCTTCGGGTTCTTCAGCACCGTCTTGGGGCCGCAGCCTTCGATCACGATGTCGGTGAGACCCGACAAGACCGCGTTGACCTCATGTTCCCCCGGGAGCACGCAGATCTTCCCGCCGGTCCCGGCGAGCATCTCGATCGCATCGTCGAGCGAGCTCACCAGCCCGTGGCTCTGCTTGCCGTCGCCGACCGTCACCGTGCAGCAACCGCCCTCGCACAGCTTGCGCAGGCGAGTACGACAGTCGTCGACCGTCGGGGTCACCGTTTCGGCGCCCACGGCCCACGAGATCATCGCCAGGGGCGCGTAGTACCGCCGGGGCCCGTGCGGAGCCGCCGAATCCAGCAGGTCCCAGGGCACCACCTTTTCTGGAGTGCTCGGCCGTGCCGCGATTACCCAATAGTCTCCCCACTGTCCCGCGCCGCTGAACGTGACCGTCAAACCCGTCGATCCGAGCGCCGTCGTCCCCACGGTGCTCAGCAGCGGAGCTTCGTCGACCTCGGCACCACGATCCCATAGGCGCAAAAAGAAGAATTTCCGCTCGTCCGCCGGGTCCGCCGTATTCAGGTACTCCGAGTTGTGCGTGAACCAAATGACCCACTCTTCGGGGATCTCGTCCTCGAGCTCGAGCTCACCGGTGCTCGGATCGTAGGTCGTCGCCACCTTGGTCAACATCCCGATCGGCTCGGCGACCTTCTCTCCATTGGGGAGAATCGAGCCCCAACGCAGGATCTCGACGATCTGCCCCTTGCGCGGCATCGCCGGCAGGCTCTCGGGCTGGGTGATGAAGGTCAGCCGCGTGCGCGGGTCACCGTCGGCGATCCGCACGCGATAGAGCGGCGAGGCGTTATCGAAACCCCACACGAAGCTGCTGCCGCGCAGCTCCACGCGAATCGCCTGATTCTGAGCCCCCACATATCCCTGGCTGGCCGGCGTCGCGCACGGGTCTTCAACCTCGCCGCTGGGATCGAGCGCCACGGTCAAGCGCGCCGAGCTCAGAAACTCTCCAGTCGCGGCGTCGAAGGTGCCTTTGCCGCCGCTTTGCAGCGAGGTCACCAGCACCTGAAACGCGTCCGCGCAATCGAAGTCGACGGGGATGGGATCGCTCGCGACCGTGAGGACCTCGAAACGCCGCATCCTTCGCACGCGCACCGACGTGTCACGCCCGCCCAGCGCCACCTCGCGCAGCTCGCTGTCCTCGACGGCCGAGACCGTCTGCTCCCACGCAGTCACGTAGACGAGGTCGATCCGGCTGTCGCCACCCGCCACCGGCATGGCCGGCATGTTGTCGGCGTCGCTGTCGATCTGCAGCCAGTCGGTCTGCGTCAGAAAGCTCTCGGCGTCGCTGTCGACGACGAAACGATGACCACCAATGTAGTAACTCCCCGTGCTCACCGAGAAGTCATAGGTGGTGTGGGTCGACGCAGGATTCGTGGGCAGATCGACCTCATGCGACGTCGACAGCTCCGAGACCTTCATCCCGTCGTTGGGCGTGCCTCGCGAGCACATCACGTCGATCAGTGATCGCTGAAGATCCTCGGCCTCGAGGCCGGCGCGCTCGTTGAAGTCGGAGTCCAGGATCACCCGGCCCTGCTGCATGCGCACGCTGGAGTAGTGCTTGGCGGGCTGGTGGAGGAAGCGGGAGATGTCTTGCGTGGACATGACTGGCTTTTCGTCAGGGCGATGTGAGAGCGTGAGGGCGGCGTTTCACGCGATTTCAATGTGCTCTTCCTGGTCGGACCCGACGAACATCGTATACACGGTGTAAGTGCATTCGGGGTACCCGAGGACCGGGAATACGGTCACATTGCTGGAGAACTTCTTGTTGGTGATGCCCCTGCCTACGATGCAGTGGGAGCCCACGTTCATCGCCGCGAGGGTCGCGTTGATGACGTCAGCGGACTCGCCTGCTGGGTGGCCGGCCGGGTCTGCGCCAAGGTATGACACGAGCACGTCCCAGCGCGGCTCCTCGAAGCGGTTGCCAACCGCCTGGACCGTCGAGGTTCCACCAAACCAGCAATTTACCAGCAGGTACGAATAGACGGGCGGCGTCGCGCCGGGGCGATCATTGAGGACATCCGTGATGAACTTCTTGTTCACGTAGTCGGCGGAGCCCGACCCGGGGACGTATGTGCTATTGTTCATCTTGGCAACCATCACGTTGTGATTGCCGACGATTGAGTCCAGGCTCGAGACGAGCACGGACGTCGCGTAGCCGTCGTTCCAATGCCAGTCGAGGCGCACGTCGTTGCTGGAGAACAGCACCCGCCCGTCCGCGATCGCGTGCGCTTCGGTGTCCAGCCAGCTCGGATTCACGGTGCCGGTCTCGCTCGCTTCGGCGCTCGTGCCAAAGTTGATGATTTCGACACATGCTCCTTGGGCAGGAAACCTCTTGTATCCGCCGCCCCCCGCGCTTATGTCCGCGAAGTACAGATACGAGTTGGGCATCGCACACCCATCCACCGGGTCGCCGAACGAGTGCAGCGAGTTCTCCGTAATACTCATCGGCCCGAACCCGCGCCGTACCCACAGCGCCTTGCCCGTCCGCTGCCTGACCTCGTTCTGGTGGACCACCAGCGCCTGCTCGCTCTCGCCAAAGGTCATGTCGGGCAGCGACAGGTTGGTGTTGGTGAGGCGATCGTTGATCGTGTAGCCGAGCACCGGCCCGACCTCGTGCAGACAAATACCCCCACGCAGACCTGGCGCCGGGATCAGCGTATCGGGTGCCGCCGTCGCTACGCCGTTGTCCAAGATCGCGTTGTCATCGATGATCACGTTCTGCGCGACGACCACCCCGATGCCACAGATTGGCGTCAGGTCGGACAGGCCAAGGCCCTGATCTCGGATCACGTTCTCGCGGATGTTCAAGTTGATCGCACCCGCGATGCAGATGCCGCCCAGCGCCAGATCGAAGTCGGCGAAGTTGACCTTCGGAATCGCCGCGCGAGCGTTCTCGGTGATCACGTTGTCGCGGATCTCGGTGTCGACCGCGACGATGAAGCGCGGCGCATTCTGGTTCACGTCGAAGAAGAACGCGGTCGAGACGCCCGAGAGGCCCATGCGACAGATGCGGTTTCCAACCACCCGCACGTCGATGACCGGCCCGGCGGGCGTGCGGAACTCGCTCACCAGCAGCGTTCCCGCTGGGGCGCCCGTGACCGGGACCCAGCCGAGCGCCCCGCTCAGCGCCTCACCGAGCCGCCGCTCGGCCTGCGTCCAGACCTCGTCCTGCAAGATATCGAGGTCGGGCGAAGCTTCCGGCGGATCGATGACGAGCACGTGCCCCAGCGCGATGCCGTGGCCCCAGCCACCGTAAATCGTGTTGCCGCGCAGCTCGACATCTATCGACTGACTGAGCACCTGAATCCCGCCCATCGCAGCCGCGATCGTGGGGCTCTCGAGCTCACCGACCTGGATCCAGTTCCCGCGCAACCGAAGATGCTCGCCGCCCACGACCAACGCCGGGACATAGTTGAGCACGTCCTGCACGTCGACCCGACAATTCACGATGTCGAGCGTATCGACGTCGATGGCCAGCACCGCCGCCTGCGGGAGCGCGCCATTGGGGGAGACATATTCGCCCCGAAGGTCGAAGTGGACCTGTTCGATGCGAATCCGCTTGCAACGAGCGTCATCGTTCTTCAGCTTGATGCCGACCGACGCGTCGGCCTCGACGGTGAGGTTCTTGATGACGATATCCGTGCAATCGGTCAGCGTGAGCAGTGCGGTCCCCTGCGTGGTCAGGGGAGCTCCCAGGGGCACGTCCGCCGCATTGACCAGCACCGACTCGGCTCCGCAGCCAGAGATCGTCACGTTGCTTCGACCGAGCATCCCGGCCCCGCCGACGTGGCGACCCGGGAGCAAGCAGATCCGCCCGCCGCCTGCCGGTAGGAGCGTCAGCGCCTCCTGCAACGAGTTGACCTGTCCGAAGCTGGTCACTCCATCTCCGACCACGACCGTGCAGCAACCGCGCTGGCACAAGGGCTCGAGCCGACGACGAACGTCGCGGACCGCGAGCAGCAGGTCCAGCTCGGCGTGCTGGCCCGACATCAGCGGCACCAGGTTGGGTAGGTTCGACTTCGGCGGATGTGCGATGACAGTCTTGTTTTCGATGATCTGCAGCGCCAGCTCGCCCGGATTTATCTTTACCGTCTCGAACAGCTGGTACGCAAAAGGTGCATCGATCGGCGGAGGCTCGAGCGGCGCTCCGATGCCCGCTTCGATGCCCAGCACCGGATCAGCTCCCGCGACCTGCGTCAGCCCGATGATTCGCAGCCGCGACTTCCATGTCAGCACCGCCAGCGGAGCGTAGTAGTGCCGTGTCCCTTGTGGCGCGACTCCCTGGAGCAGCTCCCACGGCCAGACCTGCTTGGGCGTGGTCTTCCGGGCCGCGACGACCCAGAAGTCTCCCGTTCTTCCCACACCCAAGAATGTTGCTTGCAGACCAGTGTGGCCGAGCGGCACGGGTTGGTGAGAGACGAAGGGGATCTCGAGCGGGCTCGTGACGTCGCTGCCACGATCCCACACTCGCATGAACAGCTGCGGAGCGGTCCACAGATTCGTCGATGTTCCCGTCGCCGAGGTTTGCGTGCTCGACGTAGTCCACGTCGTCGGCAGCTCTGTGTCGATCTCGATCTCCCCGGTCTTCGGATTGTAGCCAGTGACCACCCGTGCGAGCTGCCCGTGCAGCTCGGCCGTGTGCTCACCATTGGATAGCATCGCCGAGGCCGGCAAGATCTCGACGATCTGGTCGGCACGAGGTCGGAGCAGCTCGTCGCGCGGCTGCGTGACCAGGCGAATTCGCGTGCTGGAGAGCGCCTCCACACGATAGAGCGGGGAAGCGTTGCAAAACCCCCAAGTGAAGCTCCTGGGCCCGCGAAGCTCGATACGGATCGCTTGGTTCTCGTGCCCGACGTATCCGCCGATCTGCTGTGAGCCGCAGGGATCCCCGCCCTGGGTCACCGGCGAGATGCCCATGCGGATCTGTGAGCGCAACTCGCCAGTCGACGGCTCGTAGACGCCCGCTTCATTCGTCAGCGCCGACAACGCCTCGGCGAGCGCCAGATCTGGGCTCTCGCTGCTCACTCCGCACGCGACCTCGACGCGGTGCATGCGACGGACTCGCGTGGAGCTATCTCCACCACCTTGCGCCCGCTCGCGCAGCTCCCCATCCTCGACGACCGAGACCGGCTGCTCCCACACGTGCAGATACACGAGGTCGTGCCGAATCCCACCGCTCAGCGCCAGATCATCGATCATGGGCTTCACGGGGAGATTGCTGGCCGCCTCCCGGAGCATCAACCAGTCGGGCTGGTCGAGGAAGCTCTCGCCCGACTCCGTCTCGACCCGGATGCCGCCAACGAAGAAGCTGCCTGCCCCAACCTCGAAGTCGTACGTGCCGACTGACTGCCCCTGCGCGGAGAGGACCCACTGGGGTTGCACGCCGGAGACGTGAAACCCTGCGTTGCTGCTGCCATACGCCCCGGTGATATCGAGCAGCGTCGTGCGCAGATCCTCGGCCTCGAGCGCCGCGTCCTCGTTCCAGTCCGAGTCGAGGATCGGCCGGCCCTGCTGCATGCGCGCGCCGACGTAATGCTTGCCCGGCTGGAGCAGATTTCGAGTGATGTCCTGGGCTGGCATGATCTCAGTTCTCGATGTCGAGTTGGTCGACGAGGTCGAAGGGCATGAATTCGTCGATCTTGGCGCGCAGGTCGTCGCGCTTGATCGGATCGAGCAGCTGGTTGAAGGCGCCCATCTCGGCGTAGTTCTCGGCGCCGCGGCGAATCTCGGCCGGGGCGACCTCGCTGAGCTGACCAAACCCGGGATCGCCGAATCGGTCGGAGACCAGCCAGGCCGGCGACATGCTCGGGTAGCGGTGCGACTCGAACGGATGCGGCCACTTCCCGTCTACCGCAGCGGAGAAGCGAAAACAACCATGCTGAAGGTCGGTAATCGTGCCGGTCCCGAAGATCAGCGAGTCGCTGGCGTAGAGGCGGTTGACCTCGATGTCACCGAGCACGGTGCTGCGCTCGAGCTCGACCTGACCGAGCTGGGTATCGATGGCCTTGACCCCGGTCTGGCCGCGAACGATCGAATCTCGGATGATGATCTTTCCGACCGTGGCAGGGCTGTTGCCAGCCGCCGCTTCGACGATCGGACCAGTAATCGACGATTCAATCACCAGCTCCTCTACGAAGTCGCGGATCTCCAGCTTTACGTAGGGGATCGGCACGAACTGTCCCGGAGTCACGACCGCCTTGTGGCCGCCCGGATCGAGCGTGCAGTGGCGGATGACCACGCGATCCCACACACCCTCGATCGCCAGCGTCGCCGGGACCGGCGTATACGAGCCTGCTTGTGCGGCCTGAGTCGGATCTTCGATCCCGATCCAGAGGCCCTCGAGCACGAGGCAGCGAACATCCTCGGAGGTGACCTTGTTTGCAGCCTCGAACACCCACTCGAGCGTCTCCGTCGAGCGCAGCAAATAGGGGCGCTGGAAGTTGCGCGCCTGCAGGCGATAGTCCTCGAGATCG
Source organism: uncultured Myxococcales bacterium (assembly GCA_965649595.1). Taxonomy (GTDB): domain Bacteria; phylum Myxococcota_A; class Polyangia; order Nannocystales; family Nannocystaceae; genus Plesiocystis. The sequence goes on from CBFGLP010000677.1 coordinate 12,342, forward strand.
AGCAAGTTCCCGGACGGGTCGGCGCTCGAAGGATTGTAGGTCTTGCTGTCGACGACCTCATCGATCGCCGTGGGATCCGAAGGCAGCGTCAGCCCGATCGGACCAGCAGCGTTGCCGCCGTTGGGGAGCGCGTTGACGCCGACGGTCTCGATATCGAAGCGGCGATCGTAGCTACCCGCGCCGATCTCCCCGGGCGAGCCGTAGTGCATGAGATGCGCGATGACGAGCTCGCCTGGATTGACGGCCGTGTCGATCCGCGCACGGCCCCGCTCCGGATCTACGATGACCTGCTTGAGCGAGGCAAATGTCTGACCCCACGCCGAGAGGTTGCCAAACGTCACCGCCGACGCCGCGAGCTGCGACGCGCTGTTATCGGCCCCAACCGCGACCCCGAGCGCCGAACCATAGAGCTGGGCCAAACCGCACTCGCTGACCATCGTGGCGGCCATCAGCGCCGCGAGGTTGGTGTTGATGTCGGCTGCCTCGACCAGCGAGTCGATCAATCGCCGCAACTCGAGCTCGCTGGGGATTCGATAGCCAGCGTACTTCTTGAGTCGATTACCGCTGGCGAGCAGGAGCGGCGGGACCAACTCGTCGATCATCGTCGCGGTCCATTCAAACTCGGCGTGGCCGATGAGGCGGCAGTCCAGCGCCTTGGGCATCTGCCACTCGCGCGGACGCGTCCACAGATCCGCCGTTGGACGATTCGCTGGCTGAAAGAGGGGCACGTCGCGACCCGAGGGATCGAAGGTGAACTTGCCCGAGTTCGCGCCCAACTGATGGAGCGTCGGCCGGCTCAGCTCGAGCGCACGCATGCGATACGCGTGCACGTTGGTCTTCTCGATCCCGTACACCCCCCGCGACCCGCCGTCGTAGCGGCGAAAGTCAGGCGTGTGCGCGAGCTCCTCGAAGCCCGTGAACGCGAGCTCGGGCAGCCGCGGCGAGCGGACGTTGGCCCAGCCACCGCGCGGCGTCTTGCTGAACATCCCGACCGGCGGCGGCGGCTCGAGCAAGTGCTGCGTACGAGCCAAGCGCAGCCGCGTGTCGAGGTGCAGCCCCTCCCAGCCAGTAATGTCGGTGATCAGGCTCTCGAGCACCCGCGGCGTGCCCTTGCGGCGGCGATAGAAGATCGTCCGCGCCACGTCGACCCGTCGGCCGCGCCGATTGAGCGCGTGGACCATCCGGGTAGCGAGCAGCTCGCCCAGCTTGACCAGCGCCTCGTCGTCGGCGAGCTCGACGAAGTTGTTCTCCCACAGCCGATCGATGCGCCGCCGCAGCGTCGCCGCGTCTCGGCCCATCTCCTCGATGATCCGCCGCAGCGCCCCAGGCGTGGGCGTATACGCGTCCTCCGTGCGATAGAAGCCCGGGACCCAGTCCCACAGCTTCTCGGTGTAGTAAGCGACGAACCCGTCGAGGGCCACGCCAGCGCTCTGGTCGGTTTGATCAGCCATGGTCGTGGGCTCACTTGTTGGCGAACAGGATCTGACCCGCCGCGGTGTTACCGATCGTCATGTCGACGCTCTCGAAGTCGAGGTAGTGGCCTTCGGCCGCGGTCAGCACCTTGGGCATCGCCTCGGTCACGTTGATGACCAGCCCTTTGATGCCGATCACCCCCTCGACCGCGTGGATCTCCGCGTGCAGCCGGCTTCGGTGCAGCCGACCACCAATCGCGGCATTGCGACGCGAGAGCACCCCGTCGTATGGGTGGAAGAGCCGCTGCGCGACCACGAGCTCGACGTCCGCGGGGATGTAGCGCGGGTCGACCTCTAGCTCGATGTGCAGCGCTTTGGTGTCGGCGATCGCCTTGCTGACCTCGAGCTGCGTGTTCGGCTCGGCCATGCCAGCCAGGTAGGCGCGCAGGTTGTCGGAGGGATCTCCAGCGTCGGGGACCACGAACCAGATCTTCACGACCGGGTTCTCGCCGACCTCGTCCCAGCCCCACGTCGCTTTCGCGGAGAGCACGTTGCCGAAGCGGCGGGTCTCGGCCTCGAAGTCGGCGAGCGAGACCAGGCGGCCGAGCACCAAGGTGCTCAGCGGGGCCTCGCGGCGGATCTCTTCCGCGGTGGGTGGCTCCTTGCCGCCAGCGGCGGGGAGCGGGTTGAACACCTTGCGGACGCCCTTGATGGGCTTCTTGAGCGTGGTGATCGTGTTGGCTGGGGCGTTGCCGCCGACGCCGAAGCGGTAGTTGGCGACGACGTTATTGACGCCGGTAGGGAGACGGGAGCCGAGCTCGCCGTCGCCGAAGGTGATGATGGTTTCGTGGTCGTCGTCGTGGGTGACGACGTAGATCTGGTCGCTCGGGCGGGCGCCGTAGAACGAAGGGGCTTGGCGCCACTTCACGCCGTTGACGTAGACCTCGAGGGTGTTGTGGCGGCCGCTGGCGTCGGTGAGGTAGGTGAGGGGCTTCTTGGCGAGAGTGAAGGTTTGGAAGGGGGTAGCGGCGTCGCCGTTGCCGAGGATTTCGTTGCGGATGGTCTCACCGCAGGTGGCAGTGGAGAGGTTGGTATACGCTGCAATGGGGACGCGAAGCTCCGTGACCGAGCCGAGCTTGGCCGGATCTACCTTCAACAGAATTTGCGTAGCTTGGCCAGCGATCTCCTCACCGGTGGCCTCTACGGCGCGGCCGTCGGCGTCGACCAGCACGAACGCTTCAGTTAGATCGAAGGGAGCCGAGCCCGTGGAAGCAGCGACGATGCCTGTCCCGGTCAGTACGCTGCTGGGCACGATTGGCGACCTGCGCCGATGGAGCCTTCCTGCCCCGACGAAGCCAAAATGAACCGTAACGTCTGGAGACCCGTTCCATTCGAGCGGCAACAACCCGTAGATCACTAGCCGCGTATATGGAACCTGCACGGGAACCCCTTGTTTCATATCGAACTTCACCTCTACACTGCGAACGCCACGAACCACCCGCTCATCTCCGACAGACAAAATCACCAGATCCCCTTGAAGGATACCCGAATAAACCCCATCGAGATTGACCGCACTCACGGGAAACCCCACCTCAACGGGAGCATTAGTGAGCCTATTCGCAGTCGCTTTAAACCGCGGCAACAGCACATCGAGCTCACTATCGGCTACATTTGGAATCGCCGTATCGAACACGATATCGGCGAACCCATCATCATCAGCCGACCCGATCTCGACCACCGTCCTGAGAATCGCTTTGCTGGTAATCGCCGTGCTAGAAATCCACGTACTAATGGCATCGTCAGATGTCAAGACGAGACAGACCTGCCCTACTGCTAGCGATGACTCCCTGAGCCGAATGCGCCGATTACCACTCGATTCACTGAGGGGCTCGACTTCGAATACGGCCGACCCAGAGAGGCGCGCACACTCATAGGTCTTCGAGTTGCCCTTGACGGACACGTCAAGCTCGTTCTCCGTTTCGAGGAGTGCCACCAATCCCAATGACGCCGCAGATCCCGCGCGTGTGCCGCCACCGGTCAGAGACAGGCTGTCACCTGAAGGATTCAGCACCAGTGAGGACAGGTCGGGGAAATTCAGCACCATGGTTTTTTCCTTGCGCTGCGCACGCAGCGGTTGTAGAGGGACGGCTATGCTTCTGCGTCTCCGAGCATTCACGGCAATCGCGCTTATCGCGCTTATTTGTCTGGCCTGTGCGGCCGACGACACGAGTTGTCCAGCCGGTCACGAAACGTGCGCTTGTGCGGCTGGCGATGTCTGCTTGGCAGGCCTCGAGTGCTTGAGTGGACTGTGTGTGTCCAACTCCGCAGACTCCTCTGAATCTCTTGCTGGTGATTCAACTGATGGTTCGAGCACTTCTGACAGTTCCGGCTCAACCTCCGAAGAGGACTCGACTTCCGACGAGACTTCGACGTCGTCCGACGATGATGGTTGCGCACCGGGATTGACCTCATGCAACGGCGAGTGCGTCAATACATCGACTGACAACAAAAATTGCGGAGAATGTGGCAACGCATGTATCGTATGGGGCACCTTTGGGCACTGTGAAGACGGTGCTTGCACCCCCACCTTATCTCATTGCCAAGACTCCAACGAGCTCCTCACTTGTGAGATGCTCTGCCAGGAGGAGGGCATGACGTGTGCTCCCTACCAATGTGACGGCTACACTGTTTTCTGGTCCGGTGCGTTGTCCTCGTGCAGCGAGCTCTCCTACACAGTATCCCCGGGCGACAACTGTGATTTTCCGATAGCCGATAACAACAACTACTACCGCTGTTGTTGCGCCCAGTAGTAGCGCCCCCGCCTCACCCCGGCACCATCACCTTGACGCGAACCGTCCCGAGATCGGGCCGGTTCGCGTCGTTCTGCACGCGCAGAATCTGCCCCGTCCCGACCTCGAATGTCGCCTCCTCGAACGCCCGCCAGGGCGTAATCTCGCGTGCGCGAATCTTGATCTCCTCCACCGCCTGCACGCCAATGACCGAGTGAATCTTAGCTTCGAGCGCGCTGCGGCGCAAGGGCGTTCCGAACGAAAATTGGTCGAGTCCGAAGAATCCGTCGCGCCCCACGAGTGCCTCTATTACCGCGGCTTCGACGTGCCCAGCGTAATAGCCGGGTTTTGGACAAATCCCAATCTCGAGATCGAGATCGATGTAATCCGGCTCGAGCACGATCACGTCGCGTCCGACCTGCCGCACGCAATCCATCAGGTCCTCGATCTCCCCCCGCTGCTCGGCGCTCAGCTCGAACGCCCGCTTGGGATCGACGGCGACGAACACGGTCAGCCAGCTGCCGGTCCAGCGGAAGATCGCGTCGGCCTTCTGCACCCACTCGAGCGACTCGGCCCAGCGCACGTAGTCCTCCGGCCGCACGGCCCTGGGGGCGTCGTGCTTGAAGGCGTCGGGCGCGAGCAGCTTCACCCGCTGCATTGACTCCGGCTCGACACCGCTATCCAGATCGAAGGGGTTGCTCACCGCCACGATCAACGGATCAGCCGGCGGAGTACCGGTGAGCGGATGATAGGTGTGCGCGATCGTTCCAGCTCCGACGTTGGCCTCGCTGCCCGGCCCGCTGCGATAGCGAACCCGGAAGATCGTGCCGTCGGCGGGGATCATGCCGAACTCCCCATCCCCGAAGCGAATCGTATACCCCGCGTTGGACGCCCAATCGCGGTGGACGACGTCACCCTGCTGGCGACGAAACCCGATGATCCTTCGCCAGGTGCCGTCCTCGATCGTGAAGTGCTCGTCGTCGCGGACCGAGTCGAGCAGGGTCCGACGCCAGTGCCAGCGACGGTCGGTGTCCCACTCCTGCAGGTCGCCCGCGTCGACCTCCTGCAGCTCGATCTCCGGGATCGACGCCCGCAATTCGCCGAACCACCCGAGCCGCTTGGTCTCGCACTGGATCGGCGAATAGCGATACACTGGGCTGCGCGTCCCCGTCACCGAGTCGAGCGGACCCTCGCGCTCGACCACGTCCGCATATGTGCCATCGCCCCGCACGCTGAAGAACTCTTCGAAGGTCTCGCCCGCGGTGATCGGCACCACGTTCGCCCGCACCTCGAGGTTGGCGATCACCATCGGACAAGGCAGCGCCTCGTCGTCGGACCAGCGGATCCGCGTGATCGTCAGCGGCGGATCGGCGAGGTTGTCGACGAGCACATCGATCTCCCGCACGTGCACGAGGTGGACGTGCATCTCTTCGCCATTCGCGTCGGTCTCGTGCAGCACGAGCGCGCGACTGGTCTCGACCCAATAGTCCGGCGCCGTCTCGCCGAGCGGCAGCTGCCCAACCAGTGGATACTCGCCAGCCAAGTATAGCTCAGTCGCGCCCTTGGCCAGCCTGGGCTTGGCCCCGTCCGGCTCGTGCACGAGGATCGAGTTCCACGCCTCGTGCACCCAGAACCGCCGCGGCGCTCCGCTCGTCCCGGTGCGCACGTCGGCAAGACCCTCCCCGAGCTCGTAGGGGATCGGTTGCTCGCCCATCCGGTGCGCCCACACCTTGGTGCCGGCGTTGACCCAATCACCGCCCTTGCCCGCACCAACGGTCAGCTCGACCACGCCGCTGGGGCTCAGGCCGTCGTGGATCTCGTAGTCGAGCAGGCGCACGAGCTGGCGCAGCGATCGCCGCTGGCTGAGCTCGTCGAGCTTGCCCTCGCGGACGAAGCGATCCTGCACGTAGTTGAGCTCGTCGCCGAGCGCAGCCATCAGCTCGATCAGCATGATGCTGACGTCGGCGTCGCTGCGGATCGTCCACTCGGGGTTGGTCTGCGCGACGTGATCGAGCAGCGCGCGGCGGATCGACAGGAAGTCGCGCGCCATCGGGTCGAGCACGAAGCCGGGCAGCTCGTCGCACTCGGGCTCGCCCTGGCGCTTGCAGTCGAGCACGCTCGGGCAGCCCTGCTTGAAGCTGAACTGCACGTCGTTGAAGAAGGGATCGATGCGGCTGTCCTCGATGTGCAGGCGATAGAGCGAGTGATCACCCGGCTCGGCGACGGTGATCTCGAGCGTAGTGCGGCCGCTGACGATGTCGTTGACCCACGCCCGGTTGGTGACGAGCGGCTCGGCGACTCGAACTCCGCCATCGGGCGCCCAGATCCGGACGGTCGGGAGCGCTGGCGGGATGTCGGCGGTGAGCTCGTCGGGCTCGACGATGAAGAACACGCGGAGCGTGGTCTGAACCTCGGGACTGACGACGGCGACGAAGTCGATCCCGGTGTAGACGTTTTGCCCGCAAAGGAGGGTGAGGCGATCTTCGGCCATTATGCTGTGACCTCCATATTGAGACGCCGCTGCTCCATGCGGGCGTAGAGGGTGTAGATCACGGTGATGTCGAGGCGGCTATCCGCGTGCTCGACGATGACCTCGTCGACGCGGATCAGGTCGGACAGGGTGTCCTGCAGCGCCTTGTAGGCGAGCGTCTGCGCGAGCGTGGCGGTGATCGGCCCGAGCGGCTGGAACACCAAGCGCTGGATGCCCGCGCCAAACTCGGGCCGGTGGACTCGCTCACCGGGGTTGGTGAGCAGGACCTGCTTGATCAGCTGGCGGACGTAGGCCTCGTAGTCGGTCTCGACCCGGAGGCGCTTGCCGCCGGGGTCGTCCTGGATGGGATGATGCAATGCGCGGATCTTTTGCATGACGGCTGCTCACATCGCGTAGACGTCATCGTCACCCTGGACGACGATCATGGGGCCGGTGAGGGGGACGCTCGGCTCGGCGGATTGGCCAACTGACGTGGACCCGATCGTCTGCACGCCGTTGACGAACACGCGCTGGTTCCCGAGCATCCATGTGCCTGCGCCCGGTGAGGCGGGGGGTGGAGGTGGGAAGGTGACGACGTCCGTCACCAGCATGACCGCCCCGCGGGCGGTGAAGACCCGACCATTTGTCGAGAGCACAGCGGTCGCTCGCGCGCCGCTGGCCGCCTGCAAGCCGCTTGGAAAACTAGCGATCGGTCCTGCCATGACAATCCCTCACTTGACCTGAAACACGCCCTTGTTGACGTTGAACTCGGTGCTGGTCAGGTCGGTGGTCTGGGTAGCGACCTGCGTGCTGATCGAGGCCGGCGCCTTCGACTTGATCGTGTTGAGATCGAGCAAGATCGTCGCCCCCGCGCTGTTCGAGATCTCGACCGTCCCCTCATCGTCGTCGATGCGGATGGTCGCGCGCTTGGTCTTGATGAACTTGATGCTCGGCTTGTGGTCGGCCGCGGCGATCTCTTCGGGCCTCCAGAAGCAGCCGGTCCAGATCGGGTAATTGACGTTGCCGCCCTCGAACTCGATCCACACCATGGTCTCCTTGTCGGGCAGGAAGAAGGTCCCCACGCCCGGCCCTGCGTAGGCGACGCAAGGCAGCGCCCAGACCAGGTGCTCGCCGAGGACGCCCTTGACCTGGACCTGGATTCGACCACGCCGCTCCGGATCGTCGGGATCCTTCACGATCCCGCGATACTTGCCAAAGTAGCGGCCCACGATGAAGGCGAGCAAGTCGTTTTCGGATTCGCGATCGCGATTATGCATTGCCCGGCTCCTTCGGGAGAGAGTTGGTGCGCAGCGACAGCTGCATCCAGTGCTCGGCGGGGTTGATGACATGGGTGACGTCGCTGACCTGGTAGAAGCCCGCGCCCTTGCAACCCGCGCCGACCACCTTGACCATGTCGTGGGGTTGGAGCACCGCGTCGAGCATGTGCACGCTGGTCAGCGTGTCGGCCTTGACGAACCAGTGGCCACGCGTCACGGCGGCCTCGACCTTGGGCAGCTGGTTCTCTGGCTCGCCATAGTTTGGGATGCAGACCGAGTTCTTGTCGTCCTCGGACTCATCCGCAGAGCTGGCCGTGGTGCCGCCTTTGTTGGTCGCGTCGTCGGGCGTCTCGCTCTCGACCGCCCCAGCCTCGTTACCGCCCGAGTCGTAGCCGGCCGTAGCGGCACGCGTGACGCTCTCGTAGTTGGCCTCGACTCGGAAGCTCACGACGGTCTCGCACTGGCTGTCGGTTCCGAGCACCACCAGCTCCGGGGTGTTCTCGGGGATAACCGCGACCTGCTCGAGCGGCGCGTCGGGTTCGCCCAAAGCGTCGCTCTTGCGCTTTGGTGAGGGCAGCAGGTTGACGACGACGTTGACTTTGCCGAGTTCGAGCTTCGGTTCGTAGGTCAGCCAGAAGTGCCAGTTCGAGTTGTTGGTGATCTCCGTGAGCTGCTCCAGCGCGGTTCCGACGAAGGTGTGCCCCGTGAGATACGCGCGAGCCTTTTGTAGCGTACGCACCTTCAGACCTTTGCCGAGCTCCTCTACCAGCCCCTTGAACAGGCTGACGCTGTCCTCATCGGATTTGCGCGGCTCACATTTTCGATCGAGCACCGTGCGAACGTCCTGCCCGCGAATCTCGTAGCTCGAGCCCGGCCCACCGAGCGCGATGTCGAGGTCCGACTGCTCGATCTGCCCGACCACCAAGCAGATCTTCGATTGGCCCTCACGGTCGGCGGGGACGATGATCGCTATGGAATTGCGCCGCGCGAGATCAGCGTGGCTGACCGCGCCCTTGCACCCTTCGCTGTAGTCCTCTTGGAAGCG
>CBFGLP010000678.1:0-3161 GCA_965649595.1 uncultured Myxococcales bacterium
GAAGAAGCCGGCAGTGGCGAAGAAGCCGGCGGCAGCGAAGAAGCCCGCAGCAGCGAAGAAGCCGGCGGCGAAGAAGCCTGCAGCGGCGAAGAAGCCTGCAGCGGCGAAGAAGCCTGCGGCGGCGAAGAAGCCTGCGGCAGCGAAGAAGCCCGCCAAGCAGGCCAAGAAGCAGAACAAGCGCTGATCAGGGAAAGCGCTGCTTCCACGCCTTCGCCTCGGCGAGCGCCTTCGGATCGCTCCCGCGGGCGATGTCCTCGTGGGCGAAGATCGCTAGATCCCGCGCCCGCTCGCGATCTCCAACCCCATCGCGCCGCATGAGCGCGCGCGAGAGGGCCAGCTGTGTCTCGCCGAGCTCGCCCGGGGGCATCCACTGGCCGTTGCGCACGCTCAGCGCTCGCTCGCTGGCGAGGATCGCCTCGTCGAGCTCGCCCGCCTCGAGGGCCACGAGCGCGAGGCCGGTCAGCGGGTAGCCGAGGTCGACGGCGTCCTCGCCCAGCGCAGCCTCGGTGATCGCGATCGCCCGCTCGAAGTGCTCGCGCGCGGCGGCGAGCTTGCCCTCCTCGAGGTCGAGCCAGCCGAGGTTGTCGTGCACGAGCGCGAGGTCCTGATGATCGGGGCCGAGCTTCTCGGTCCAGGTCGCGAGCGCTCGCTCGTAGAGCTCGCGCGCCTGCGCGAGCTCGCCGAGGCGAAAGCGGGCGTAGCCGAGGTTGGCCTGGGTGGTGGCCGTCATCGCGTGGTCGGCCCCGTAGTGAGCGAGGCGCAGCGCGAGCGAGCGCTCGAACATCGCGGCGGCCTCGTCGAAGCGCGAGCCGGCCAAGAGCACGTTGCCGAGGTTCTCGAGCGAGGTCGAGATGCGCACGTCCTCGCTGCCGAAGCGTGCGGTGTTGCTGTCGAGCAAGCGCCGATGCAGGGCCTCGGCCTCGTCGAGCCGGCCGAGCCGCTCGAGCGTGGCCGCGTAGTTGTTCAAGCGCTGACTGTAGGCGGGGCTGTCCTCGCCGTAGTAGTCGGCGAGGATTCGCAGCGACTCCTCGAAGTAGCCGAGCGCTTGCTCGTAGTTGGCCTGGAAGTAGGCGTCGTTGCCGAGCGCGCTCCAGGCCGCGGCGACCTCGGGGTGATGAGCACCATAGGCCTCTCGTCGACGGTCGAGCACGCGCTGGTGGTTGGCGACGGCGCCGATGTAGTCACCGCGCTCGCGCAGGACGGTGCCGAGGTGGTTCAAGACGGGATCGAGCTCGGGCGCGTCGATGCCATAGGCCCGCTCGAGGTGGACGAGCGCCTGCTCGAGCGAGCGCTGAGCACCGGCGAAGTCGCTCTCGCGGAAGTGGGTGGTGCCGTCGTGTGTCCAGAACCGGCCGCGCAGGTCGTCGGGGTTGCCGAGCCGCTCGAGCAGGCTGTCGGCGACGGTGCCCCAGATGCGGGCTTCGGCGGCCCGGTAGAGATCGAAGCCGAGCGTGCCGATCAAGCCGAGCGCGGCCTCGGCCCGCAGCCAGTCCTCGTTGCTGCGTTCGGCGAGCGCGTAAGCCTCTTGCAGGTGAGCGACGGCGGCGTCGGGCTCACGGGCGCTGATCTCGAGCTCGGCGACCAGCAGCAAGGCGCGGATCAGGGTCCGCGAGCTGGCCAGCGTGCGGGCCTCGGTCTCGACCTCGCGCGCGCGGGCGAGGCCAGCGGTCGGATCGCCGAGCCGCCCGATCGTCCGAGCCTGGCTCAAGCGGGTCTCGAGCTCGGTGATCCGCTCGCGTTGCTCGGCGCTCGCGTTCGGGCCCGCGGGGCTGACCAAGGCGAGCCGGGCGGGATCGAGGCAAGCCGGGACGCTCGGCAGCGCCTCCGCGACGGCGACCGACTTCTCGATCCGGAGCCCAGCCTCGCTGGCGTCGGAGTCGAGCAGCGCACCGGTGAAGGCTCGCAGCTCACCACGACGCTGCTCGAGGCACTCGCGCTGCAGCTCGAGGCTCGGGCTGGGGCCGCCGAGCTGCTCGGCTTCGCAGGTGGCCTCCGAGGCGCTGCGCCACTGCTCGGCGTAGCCATCGAGGCGGCGCTCGAGCGAGCGCCGGGCGTGGTCGGCGAAGGGCACCTCGCTCGCGTCGAAGCGATCTTTCAAGGTGAGGCGGCGGGCGTCGTCCCAGATGCCGTCGAGCTCGCTCGCCGACGAGCAGGAGGGTGGGGGAGCGCTGGCCTCGGGTTGCTCGTCGCGCTCGGCGTACCAAAATCCCGCGGCGAACAGCAGCGCGGCCGCGAGCACGTTGCTGGTCACGACCGCGAAGACCCGGCGTCGCCGATTGGGAGCCTCGGCGAGCGCGGCGAGCAGCTGCTCCATGGTCTCGTAGCGATCGTCGGGCTGGCTGGCGAGGCCGCGCACGACCGCCCGCTGCAGGTGCGCGGGCACCGGTCGCTGGGCGTAGGGACCCTCGGTCGGGATCGCACGCAGGCGACCTTCGGTGACCGAGAGCGAGAGCGAGGCCATGTCGCGTCCGGGGAACGGCCGCTCGCCATGGAGCGCCTCCCACAAGGCCACGCAGAACGAGAACTGATCGCTGCGCGCGGAGGCACGCTGACCGAGGTGCTGCTCCGGGGCCATGTATGCGGGCGTGCCCATGATGCCGCCGGTCCGGGTCAGCGAGACCTGCAGCGAGCGGTTGCCGGTCGACATGAACACCTCGGGATCCTCGAGCGTGGGGCTCGAGCGCGGGGCTCGGCCGTCGGTCGAGGCGCCGAGATCGTCGGCTCGACGCGCGAGCCCGAAGTCGACCACGCGGACGCCGAGCTGCCCGTCGAGCAGCACGTTCTCGGGCTTGAAGTCGCGGTGGATCAGCCCGGCTCGATGCGCGGCAGCGAGGCCCTCGCCCGCGGCCCGGAACACGCGCAGGATCTCGGCGATCGGGTGGGGGCCGCGATCCATCCACGCGCGCAGGGTCTGGCCGGCGACGAACTCCATGGCCACGAACACGCGCCCGCGATGGCTACCGACGTCGTGGACCGTGACCACGTTGGGGTGAGACAAGCGCGCGAGCGCCTGGGCCTCGCGACGCAGGCGATCCTGGATTGCCTGATCATCGCCGCTGCGCCGCCGCGACTGCAGGATCTTGAGCGCGAGCTTGCGATCGAGCTCGGGGTCGTAGGCCGCATAGACCCTGCCCATCGCACCCGAGCCGACCGCGTCGAGG
>CBFGLP010000679.1:0-1546 GCA_965649595.1 uncultured Myxococcales bacterium
CTGCTCACGCGCCTGCGCCTCGCCAGCGAAGCCGAGCTCGCGCGCGTGCAGGAGCTGATCCACGCCCGCTACGAGCAGGGCATGGTCCGCGACACGCACGGCGACCTGCGGCTCGACCACATCTATCACCTCGCCAGCCGCAGCGAGGGCGACCCGATCGATCCGGAGGTCGTGCGGCTGAGCGCCGGTCACGAGCTGCTGATCATCGATCGTATCGAGTTCACCGAGCGCTTCCGCTGGTCCGACCCGATCGCCGACGTGGCGTTCTTGATCATGGACCTGCAAGCGCGCGGCGCCTGGGCGCTGGCTCGCCGCTTTATCGACGAGCTCTTGGCCGCCAGCGACGACGAGCAGGGTCGCGAGCTGCTGCCCTTCTATACCGGCTACCGCGCGATGGTCCGAGCCAAGGTCGCGGCGATGGCAGCAGCCGAGCCCGAGCTGGGCGCCGAGGCGCAACAACAAGCACGAGCCAAGGCCGAGGCGCGAGCGCGGCTAGCCCTGGTCGAGCTGGCCAGGCCGCGCGAGCGCCCTTGCCTGGTGATGGTCGCGGGCTTGCCCGGCAGCGGGAAGTCGACGCTCGCCCGAGCGCTGCGGGAGACCGGCAACTTCGCGTGGATCCGCAGCGACGAGCTCCGCAAGCGGCTCGCGGGGCTGGACCCGCTGGCGAGCGGCAAGGCCGAGGTCGGCGAAGGGATCTACTCGCCGGCGTGGACCGACCGGACCTACGCGGCGTGCCTCGAGCGCGCGGGCGAGATCTGCAAGGGCGGCGGACGAGCGGTCGTCGACGCGACCTTCAGCGATCCGCAGCGGCGCCGCGAGTTCGTCGAGGCGGCGATCCGCTGGGGCGTGCCGGCGCACCTCATGATCGTCGAGGCGCCGCCAGAGCTGATCCGCGAGCGGCTCGCGGCGCGAATGGGAGATCCCTCGGACGCGGACTGGAGCGTGTATCAAGCGACGCGCGCTCGCTGGCCGGCGCCGGATCCTTGGTTGTGCCGCTTCAACGTGATCGATGCGCGAGGCGGCGTGCCGGACATGCTCAGCCGGGCGCTCGAGGGGCTCCGTGCGGCGGGGCTGGCCTGATCGATCAGAAGCGCATCGTCGCGGCCACGCCCGCGTAGCCGGGCCCGAAGGTCGGCACGACCATCGCCTTGCCCTTGGCCGCCGCCTTGTTCTTCTTGAGCCCGATGATCAGCAGCGCGATGCCAGCTCCGAGGAACACCGGAGCCACGACGGCGCCGGTGATCCCCAGCGCGTTCATGGTCTCGCCCTTCTTCTTGGCAGCAGCTCGCTCGTCGCTGCCGGACTCGGCCGCGTTGAACTCGCTCTGGGCCGAGAGGCTGCCGATCACGCCGCCGAGCAGCAGGCCGATGCCGACGGCACCGACCCCGAGCATCGCGGCGCCACCGATCACCAGACCCTGACCGGGCTTCTTCTTCGACTCCGGCTCGGGCTCCGGCTCGGGCTCCGGCTGCGGCTTGTTCTTCTCGGCCTCTTCAGCGGCCTTGCGCTCCTCCTCGACCTTGATCTCGGCGAGGGTGTCGTCGAC
>CBFGLP010000680.1:0-2478 GCA_965649595.1 uncultured Myxococcales bacterium
ACCGGCCACCTCGTGCTCTCGACGATCCACACCAACGACGCGGCGACCGGCATCACCCGCTTGGTCGACATGGGCGTGCAGCCCTTCTTGGTCGCGTCCTCGCTGGTCGCCCTGCAGGCCCAGCGCCTGCTCCGGCGGGTCTGCCCGCACTGCACCGAGCCGGCCGCGCCCGACCCCAAGGAGCTCGAGGAGATGGGCATCAACGCCAAGGCGTTCTTCGCCGGCGAGCAGTGCCTGAACGTGCCGATCCGCGACGCCGAGGGTCGGATCATGCCGATCGTCGCGCCGAAGGGCTACAAGCTGCCGCCGCGCGGGATGTTGTGGACCGCCGTCGGCTGCGACAAGTGCAACGGGACCGGCTACCGCGGCCGGACCGGCGTCTACGAGGTCCTCCTGATTACCGAGGAGATCCGCCGCCTGGCGATCCGCAACGCCAGCGCCGCCGAGATCAAGCACGCCGCCCAGCAGCAGGGTCTACGAACCCTCCGCGACGACGGTGCGCACAAGGTGCTCTCGGGCCTGACGACCATCGAAGAGGTCATGCGCGTAACCGCAGAAGAGGCCTAAATGCCCCCCACAGTCACCCTGCACTCTGCCACGCTCCGTCCGCTTCGCGGCCGGTCGCTACGCTCGCTCGGTGGGCTGGTTCGATGTTCGCATCGATCCATGTGGCCCCCGAGGGGGCCTCGCGTCACCTAACACAGAGCTAGCCTTCAGGCAGCCTAGGACCCAACCGTGCCCGCCTACGCCTACACCGGACTCAACGCCAGCGGCAAGACGATCAAGGGTATCGAGACCGCCGACAGCGTCGCCGCGCTCAAGCTCGCGCTCAAGCGCAAGGGCGTGTACCTGACCGCGGTCACCGAGGCGGCGGGTGGCTCGGCGGCCAGCAGCCGGGCGACCGGCGGCGCGGGCGGGCTCAGCGTCGAGGTCGACTTCAGCCAGTACTTGGACCGCATCCAGCCCAAGGACGTGTCGGGCGTCACCCGCCTGCTCAGCACCCTGCTATGTGCCGGCGTGACCCTGCCGGAGGCCCTCGTCGCGCTGACCGATCAGGTCGAGAGCAACCGGTTCAAGAATATCCTCAGCGACGTCGGCAGCCGCGTGAACGAGGGCTCGTCGCTGGCCGACGCGCTCGCCAACCACCCCAAGGTGTTCAGCAACCTCTACCTCAACATGGTCCGCGCCGGCGAGGCGTCCGGCTCGCTCGAGACCGTGCTGATCCGGATCGCCGAGTTCATGGATCAGCAAGAGGAGCTGCGCGGTAAGGTCACGACCGCGATGTTCTACCCGATCGCGATGGGCGTGGTCGGGGTCGGCGTGGTCACGCTGCTGATGGTCAAGGTCGTCCCGACCATCACCGAGATCTTCGAGGGTCAAGGCGCCGAGCTGCCCTTCTCGACCCGCACGCTGATCGCGGCCTCCAACTTCGTGATCGGCTACTGGTGGCTGATCATCATGGCCGCGATCGGTGTCGTGTGGCTGTTCCGCCGCTGGAAGGCGAGCGAGGCCGGCCGGCTGATCTGGGACACCTTCGTGCTGCGCCTGCCGATCGTCGGCGGCCTGGTCCGCCGGGTCGCGGTCGCCCGCTTCGCCCGCACGCTCTCGACCATGCTCGCGTCGGGCGTGCAGTTGCTGCAGGCGCTCGACATCGTCCGCACGCTGCTCGGCAACGTCGTGCTCGAGAAGGTCCTGACCCAGGCGCGTGACGAGATCCGCGAGGGTGAAGGCATCGCGCCCGCGCTCAAGCGCAGCGGACAGTTCCCGCCGCTCGTGACCCACATGATCGCGGTCGGCGAGCGCTCCGGTCAGCTCGAGCAGATGCTGACCGACGTGTCCGACACCTACGACCGCGAGGCGTCGGTAGCGATCACCCGCATGACCACCGTGCTCGAGCCGGTGATGATCGTGCTGATGGCCGCGACCGTCGGCTTCATCGTGTTCGCAATCATGACTCCGATCATGCAGATGAACGAGATGGCGACCCAGTGACGTCATCGGAATCTGATCTGCTCCTGGCCCATTCAGCACTCCCGATCCAAACCATGGAGGACCTCATGAACACCCCGAACCAACTCTCGAGTCAGCTCGCCCGTGCTCGCGCTCGCGCGCTCGCGGCCCGTGGCACCCGCGGCATGACCCTGATCGAGATCCTCGTCGTGCTCGCGATCATCGGCCTGATCATGGGCGGCGTCGCGCTCATGGCCTCGAACGCGATGACCGACGCCCGCCAGGACACCGCCCGCAAGGACATCGCCAACCTCGAGTCCGCGGTCGAGATGTACCAGCTGCAAAAGAAGGGCAAGTGCCCGAAGACCACCCAAGACCTCAAGGCCGCGGGCGTGGTCAAGAAGGTGACCAAGGATCCCTGGGGCGCCGACTACGTGATCAAGTGCCCCGGCGAGCACGACGGCGTCGACATCTCGTCGCCCGGTGCCGACGGCGAGCTCGGCAACGAGGACGACATCAACTCGTGGG
>CBFGLP010000681.1:0-2275 GCA_965649595.1 uncultured Myxococcales bacterium
CGACTCGCCGGGCATGTTGCCGAGCGTGATGACGACGTTGCCGTTGGGGATCCGCTCGTTGAAGAGCGGATCCGAGACGACCATGTCGTCCATGATGATCGCCATCTTGCGGCCGACGTTGTCGCCGCTCATCTGGTCGAACGCTCGCGCGCCAACCTTGTCGAACGTGACCTCGACCTGCGGGGTGCCGGTGTCCTGCTTGTAGCCGACGTTGGCGTTGATGATGCGATCGCCGGTGATGTCGGCGCGCGAGCGGATGACGTGCGTGCGCCAGTAGTAGACCGGCTCCTCGCCACGGCGCAGGACCAGCGGCTCGCGCCCGTACGCGACCTTGTGCGTGGCCGGCAGCCGCCACTCGGCGGGCAGGCTGTTGAAGAAGCGCTCGAGGGTCTCGCGCTCGGCGGCGTAGAACACCACCGGCTCCTTGACCACGATGCCGCCCTTCTCGGGCCGGCCGTAGTCGGCCAGCACGTTCACCGAGATGCCCATGCCCTGATAGACGAACCCGGCCTCCCACAGCGCGCGCAGGTAGGGCTTGCCGGTGTCCTTGAAGAGCGTCTCGTCGTCGACGAGGTGCATCTCCAGCACCGCGGCGCGCTCGATGACCTTGAGCAGACGACGGAAGTCGCTCGAGCTCTCGAGCACCTTGTCGCGGGCCGACTCGGTCAGCGAGATGGTGACCTGCTCGGGATCGGGCGTCGCGCCGGGATCCTCGGGCAGCAGGACCACGTCGACACCGAGCCGATCGTCGACCAGCAGCTCGGAGCCGTCCTCTTGCGGGACCATGCGATCGGCCCCGAACGCCTGCACGAGCACCTCGCGAGCGCTCTGCTCGGGGATCCGCACGTCGATGGCACCGGGATCTTCGCGGTTCTCGACCGTCGTGATCTGGACGCCCGCGACTCCGCTCAGAATGGTAGCGAGCTGGTTCGCCACCTCGTTGGCGGCAGCGCGCAGCTCGGTCGCGGTGTCGCTGACGCCGGGCAGCTCGACGACGATCTGGCGGTTCTTGGGATAGATGTTGGGCTCGGCCACGCCCATCGCGTCGACGCGGCGACGGACGGTCTCGAGCGCCTGCCCGACCACGGCCTTGCGGGTCTCGGAGATCTTCTCGTCGACGACCTTGAGCCGGAGGATGCCCTCGGCCTTGAGCGCCTCGGCGTCCTCGTCTGCGACCAGGTAGTCGGCCGCCTTGGCCATCACGTCCTCGGTCGCCAGATCGATGTCCGCCGGCGTCGGGAACTTGATGTCGAGCGTGTCGATGCCGTGCCGCTCGGTGACGACGACGACGTTCTTCTTCTCTTTGAAGTCGGACTCGAGCTCGGCGCCAATCTGGTCGAGCTTGTTCTCGAGCGCCTCGTCGACCGCGACCGAGTACTCGAGGTGGAGACCACCTTGGAGGTCGAGGCCGAGCTGGAACTTGCGCGTGAAGTTCTCGGTGATCCACGCCGGCAGGTTGAGCTTGGCCACCTCGGCGACCGAAGGCAGCACCGTGACCACGCCGAGGAAGAGCAGCAGGAACAGGCCCAACGCCTTGAGCTTGACGAAGCGACGCATGGTTCAGCCTGCCTTCCGCGCCTCGTCGGAGCCGTCGTCGTCGGACGGGGACGGCTTTTGGTCCTTGTCCTCGTCCTTGGCGTCCTTGTCCTTGGCATCCTTGTCCTTGCCGTCCTTGGTCGCCCGGGCGTTGCTCTCGAGGTCGGTGATGTCCTTCTTGAGCACCCGAATTTTGACCTTGTCGGCGATCTCGACGATAGCGATGTCGTCCTCGATCCGGCTGATCCGACCGAGGATGCCACCCGCGATGACGATGTGATCACCCCGCTTGAGCTCAGCGAGCCGCTGCTTCCGCTCCTTCTCCTGCTTGCGCATCGGCATCAGCACGAGGAAGTAGAAGATGCCGATCATCAAGATCATCGGCAGCAGACCCCCGAGGGGGCCGCCTCCGGATTGAGCGAGCAACGATAGCGTCGACGTGGGCATGGCCGGCCGTGCGAGGGAGTATCACGCGAACGAGCCGTCGTCTGACCGAGGACGGCTCGAACCTTGCGCCGCAGAACGCGCGCGAGCGCGAGGGACGGCCTAGGTAGCAGCGTGGCCGTCCGTGGTCAACCGGAGCGGACAGAGGCCACGCAGTGGCCGGCGTCCGCGGAGGTCAACGAGGACGGCCGCAGGCCGCCCGCAGTTAACCGGAGCGGACGGAGGCCAGCTAGCTGGCCAGAGTCCGCGGAGGTCAACGAGGACGGCCGCAGGCCGCCCGCAGTTCACCGGAGCG
>CBFGLP010000682.1:0-1951 GCA_965649595.1 uncultured Myxococcales bacterium
CGCGAAGCGGCCGTGCGTGGCTGAGTGCACTGCGCCCGTGGGGGGTAATAAAGGCCCGGCCGTGCGTGGCTGAGTGCACGACGTCCGTGGGGGGTTATATATCCTCCAGTGTCCGACTCCCGCCCCAATGAGCAGGCCGAGCCCCCCGGCGTCCCCTATCGGCCCGAGCGCGCGATCCTCCAGCTCGGCGACGGGTTTTGGGACGAGGTCGAGCCCGCCGAGTTCCCGCTCGACACGCTGCGCTTTCGCAACCAGCGATGGGCCCGACGCGTGGGCCTGGACAAACTGTCGAATGATGAGTGGAGGGCCCACTTTCACGCTTTCGAGCCCTTGTCTGGATCGCTCGAGCGGCCGCTCGCGCTGCGCTATCATGGTCACCAATTCCGCGCCTACAATCCGGACCTCGGTGACGGGCGCGGCTTTTTGTTCGCGCAGCTGCGCGACGATCGTGACCGCTTGCTCGACCTCGGGACCAAGGGCAGCGGCCGCACGCCATGGTCTCGCCATGGCGACGGACGCCTGACCCTCAAGGGGGGCGTCCGCGAGATCCTGGCGACCGAGATGCTCGAGGCGCTCGGCGTCGACACCTCCAAGTCGCTCTCGCTGTTCGAGACGGGCGAGCGCCTCCATCGCGGCGACGAGCCCTCGCCGACCCGCTCGTCCGTGCTGGTCCGGCTCAGCCACTCGCACATTCGGATCGGCACGTTTCAACGCTGCGACCACGAGGACCGGCCCGACCGCATCGCCACGCTGATCGACTATTGCCTCGCCCACCTGCTCGAGCCCGCGAGCGAGCAACCACCCGAGCCCGAGGCCCGTGCACCCGCGCTGGTCCTGCTCGATCACGTCGTGCAGCGCAGCGCGCAGACCTGCGCGGCGTGGATGATGGCCGGCTTCGTCCATGGCGTCCTCAACACCGACAACCTCAACGTCACGGGCGAGAGCTTCGATTATGGGCCGTGGCGCTTTCTCCCGCGCTACGATCCCTGGTTCATCGCCGCGTACTTCGATCATTCGGGCCTCTACGCGTTCGGCCGCCAGCCCGAGGCGGTCGCGTGGAACCTCGAGCGCCTCGCCGACACGCTGCTCGACCAGCAGGTCGCCGAATTCGAGCTGGCCGCCGTGCTGCGCCGGTTCCCCGAACGCTTGCATCGGGCCGTAGTCTCGCGCTTCTTGGCGCGGCTGGGCGTCGACGTCGATTCGTTCGATCACGCGTCCGAATTGCTCGACAGCGCGTTCGCGTTCATGCAGGCGTCGCGGGTCGGCTATGATCGGTTCTTCTTCGATTGGTACGGAGGGCTCGCGCGGCTCGATTGGGCTCGCGCGAGCCCTGCCGCCCAACATTATCGCGGTGACCAGTTCGACGCGTTCCTCTCCGCCCTCGAGCGCAGCGGACCGAGCGAGCACGCCCGCGAGCGCGGGCTCGGGCACGCTTACTTTTGCGGCGAGCAGCCCGAGTCGATGCTGATCGATGAGGTCGAAGCGATCTGGTCGGCGATCGCCGAGCGCGACGACTGGAGCCCGCTCGAGGCGAAGGTTGAGCGGGTTCGTCGAATGGGTAGGGCGTACGGGTGGGATCCGACCTTCGCCGCAGGCGGCCGAGACGCCCTCCTGGTACCCTCCGGCCCGTGACCTCCGAGCACCTCGACGCGATCGAGATCGGCCCCGCGCAGGCCGGGTCCGTGGTGATCTGGCTGCACGGCCTGGGCGCCGACGGCCATGACTTCGAGCCGATCGTCCCGCTGCTGCGCATGCCCGACACCCGCTTCGTGCTGCCGCACGCGCCGATGCGACCGGTGACGATCAACCGCGGGTTCGTGATGCGGGCCTGGTACGACATCCTCGGGCTCGACTTCACCGGCGTGCGCGAGTCGGAGCGCGACGTCAGGGCCTCGCATCAGGCCATCGACGCGCTGATCCAGCGCGAGCGCCAACGCGGAGTCGCGAGCGA
>CBFGLP010000683.1:0-4439 GCA_965649595.1 uncultured Myxococcales bacterium
GCTCGACGCGGATGTCCTCGGTGCTGAGGTCCTGGACCCCGACCAGCACGGGCAGCTTCTTGTTGATGATGATCTGGCCGATCTCCTCGACCAGCGCCGACTTCTCGACGCCCCAGGGGACCTCGGTGATCACCACGACCGGGCCCTTGCTGCCGCGCTTGTCGTCGCGCGCCTCCTCGAGCTTCCAGCTACCGCGCAGCTTGAAGGTGCCGCGGCCGGTCTCGTAGGCAGATCGCAGCTCCTTGGCGTCGGCGACCAGCTGACCTCCGGTCGGGAAGTCGGGCCCGCGAACCTTCTTCATCAGGCCCGCGACCGTGATGTCGGGCTTGTCGATCAGATCCAGGCACGCCTTGACCACCTCGCCGAGGTTGTGCGGCGGGACCGAGGTCGCCATGCCGACCGCAATGCCGGTGGTGCCGTTGACCAGCAGCTGGGGGAAGCGAGCGGGCAGGACGATCGGCTCGCGCCCGGTGCCGTCGTAGTTGGGTCGGTAGTCGACGGTCTCCGACTTGAGCTCGCTGCACAGCTCGGACGCGAGCTTGGTGAGCTTGGCCTCGGTGTAGCGATACGCCGCAGGGGCGTCACCGTCGATTGAACCAAAGTTGCCTTGGCCGTCGACCAGCGGCATCCGCATCGCGAAGGCCTGGGCCATGCGGACCATGGCGTCGTAGACCGCCGTATCTCCGTGTGGGTGATAGCGACCGATCACGTCGCCGACGACCTTGGCGGACTTGCGATGCCGCGCATCGAAGGTCAGCCGAAGATCCTCGAACATCGTAAAGAGGATGCGACGCTGGACCGGCTTGAGACCGTCGCGAACATCCGGAATCGCCCGCGAGGTGATCACGCTGAGCGCGTAATTGAGGTACTTGCGTCGCGCTTGCTCGGCGAGATCACCCTCGACGATGCCAGCACTTCCGCCACCACCTTGGCCCTCGGGAGCAGCTTCGTCGCCCTTGGGCTTGCGCCGGGCGGTGGCGGGCTCCGGCGCTGTGGGCATCTGGGGGATGAGGGAGAGTTGCGTCATCGGCTTGCTCAGCCTGGAAGGGCTGACTCGGAGTGCTCAGCCCCGGTGGGCTACTCGGAATGCTCAGCCCGTGGGCTGACTCGTCGCCCCACGGGTGGGCGGGACTGGGCTGGACGGGGGCACTGGGCCTCGAGCGGCAGGCTGCCGGAAAAGCGTTTGATTTCGAGAGCTTGCAGCGACAAGGCCCGCGGCCGGCGGTGAGGGTACACGCTCGTCGATCCGCGTCAAACTTTCAGGACCAGCGCCTAAAGCGCATTTCCTGTTGCAGACAAGCGGCGGTGCCGACCCCACGTGTCACCGAGAGCCCTCGGCCCGAAAGTCATGAGCTGGACCACGAATGATCACACTCGAGATCCATAACCGCGCGCTTCGCAGTATCTCGCCGCGTTGCAGCCGCACCAGTGGCATCACTACGAGCACTGTCTGATCACCGTGCTTGATCACCACACGAGGTCGGCGGGCGAGTATCCTGGGTCAGCCATGAGCGACGCGCCTGAACAGTCTCTGCCGCCTGCTCGCTGGCGCTATATCGACGGCTACGTGCTGCTGTTCACCGCCGCCAACACTCCGATTCCCGATGACCTCTGGGAGCAGGTGTTGCAAGCGATTGACGAAGACGGGCTCAAGGGCGTGCTTTCGGCGACCGGCGGAGACGGGTTCGCAAAGATCTCGAAGAAGCAGTGGCGATTGTCCGCCTCGATCACGCGCCAACGGGGCTACCCCGTCGCCGCGGTCACGCAGCACCGCATCACCTTGGCGATGACTCGTGCGGCCAACTGGTTGGGTGGCAACAACGTCGCGTTCAAGTGGGTGCACCTCGATGATGCGCTCGAGCATCTTCGCGTACCGCCCGAGCGGCGCTTCGTGTTTCGCGAGCAGCTGCAAGAGCTCCGAGCCGGGATCCCCCCGCTCGGCGGCCGCAAGGACTGGCCCGACGGCTGGGGACCCCACGGCCCGCTCATGACCTCGGAGCCGGTCGCTCACAACGGCTGAAGACCTCCAACTCGTGCTCGACTGGAGCGGGCTTCAGCCCTGCGGAATCACTGCCGCGTTGTTGAGCCCCCAGCCAGTCATGTCGCTGTAGCTGTAGGGGTTGTCCAGGCCAGTGTAGGTCATGATCTCCATTGACTCGGGATCGAGGCGCACGGCCGTCGTGCCTGCGTCGGACACGACCCACACGTAGCCGAAGAAGTCGATCGCCACGCCCTTCGATTGCCCGGTGGTCGGAACCGGCGTGTAGCCGAGCACCTGCAGGGTGTCGCCATCGATTGCGTACACTCCGTTTTGACCATAGGCACCCAGCCACATCCGACCCTGCGCGTCCTCCTGAATGCCGAGGCCCTGCGCCTCCACGAGGTCCCACTCGTTGCTGACCGGATCGTAGCGACCAGTATAGGTCTGGTAGCCGCCGACCCACACATAACCCTGCGAGTCGACGGCGATGCCATAGGGACAGACCTGCGCGGGCGGGGTGATCAGCTGATGGCCCAAGTCGTCGAAGTCGACGCGGATCAGCGTGCCGCCGCAGTATGCGTTGACGAACCACGCGTTGCCCTCGATGTCGACGGCGGCGCCGTAGGGGCTGCGGTCCATGTAGCCCGCCGTGCCGGGGATCTGCACGCTGCCTTCGACGGTGCCGTCGTCGCCGTTCAGGCGCAGGATCTCGAGGTTCTGAGCGTCGCTCGTCGCTCCGACCCAGACCTTGGCGTCCTCGTAGGTGCAGGTGCCCTCGTTGAGCTCGCCGGCCGTCCACGCGACCGCGCGCTCGCTGAGGAACGCGAAGTCGGTATACCAAGCGACGCACTCCTCCTGGTCCCACGCGAGCACGTCGAGCTTGCCCGTCGAGGTCTGGATCCCGGGCGTGCCGTTGTCGTCGACGCAGTCGGCTTGCTCGGCCCAGATCTTGGTCACGCCGCCGAGTCGGCTGGCCACGACGACGTCGCCGGACAGGTTGACCGAGGTCCGCGAGGGCTCACCGCCGCCTTGCGGCCGAACCTGGTAGCGGCCCTCTTCGACCATCGTCTGCGTATCGATCTTGCTGACCGTCCCCTGCGGGCTGTTGGCGATCCAGATGTACGAGAACTCGAGCTCGCCCATGCCACCACCGCCCATGCAGCTCTCTGCGGTGTCGCCGGTCTCGTCGATCGCCACGTCGAACTTGGGGCCATCGGCGTCGTCGTCCGCGCTCGAGCTGCTCGACGAGTCGTCGTCGGTCGGGCTGGTGTCGCTCTCGCTCTCGCCAACGCTGGAGCTCGACTCACCCGCGCTGCTGGTCCCGATGTCGCTGTCCTCGACGCCGACCTCGTCGGCCGCGTCGCCTCGGCCATCGTCGCCACAAGCGAGCGAGAGGGAGACGAGCGCGAGGACGGGTAAGGGACGGACGCGCAACATGGAGCGAGCGTACGACGGCCGCACGCGCTCCAGCCAGCTCACTCGGCGGCGGACTCGTCTGGCTCGCGCTCGGGAGCTTCGGTCGAGGTCTCGGCCGACGGGGTCGGATCGGCGACCGGGATGCTGACCTCGGGATCCGGCTCGAGTGTTTCGGTCGGTGGGGTGTCGGTCGGTGGGGTGTCGAGCGCGGCGATGCCCTCGTCACCCGACTGCTCGGGAACGCTCGGCTCTGGCTCGACGGTGTCCGGCTCGGGGGATTCGGTCGGCTCCGATCCCCGAGGCTCGACCGGCGTCGACTCGAGGGATTCGACCGCGTCGAGCTCGTGATGCCCGGCTGGCTCCGCCTCCCCTACCTCGTCCAGGGCCGCTTCGGGCAACTCGACGGCCTCCAGCTCGCTCGGCTCGGGCTCCTCGGTAGCGAGCGGCGCCGCGTCGACGTCCGCATCCGCTTCTGCCTCCTCGGCTCGGGCTTCGACGGTCTGGGCTTCGTCGACCTCGGGTTCGACGACCTCGGTCGCTCCTACTTCGGCTTCAGCCTCGGCTTCGACGGCTGCGGCTTCCGCCTCCGCGGCCGCATGCTCGGGCTCGGCTTCGGGCTCAGGCTCGACTTCGGGCTCCGTCTCCGCAACGGCCTCCGCCGCCATGACCTCTTCTTCTGCCTCAGCCTCGGCTTGCGTCTCGGATGCGACGGCCTCGTCCTCCGTCTCCGCGACGTCTTCTTCGGCTTCGGCTTCAGTCTCGGCTTCGACGGATTCTTCCGCTTCCTCGGCGGATTCTTCCATCTCCGCTGTGACGGCTTCCTCCACTTCTTCCGCCTCTGCCTCGACGGTCCCTTCCTCCGCCTCGGCAGCCTCTTCTTCCGCCGCCGCAGCCTCTTCTTCCGCCTCGGCAGCCTCTTCTTCCGTCTCCGCAGCCTCTTCTTCCGTCTCGGCAGCCTCTTCTTCCGCCTCGGCCTCGACGTCCTCTTCCTCTTCCTCCGCCGCAGCCTCTTCCTCCGCCGCAGCCTCTTCTTCCGCCGCAG
>CBFGLP010000684.1:0-13584 GCA_965649595.1 uncultured Myxococcales bacterium
GCGGGACCAAGGTGCACGTCAAGGGCAGCGGCAGCGGCAAGGGCAGCGGCGGCGGCAAGAGCAAGGGCGGCGGCAAGGGCAAGCTCTGATCACGGCTTCACATCCGCCATCCTCACGAGCACGCGCAACTCGGGCGCGCCATCGGCCAGATCGATCTGGGCCCGCAGCGAGCGTCCGTCGAGCCAGTGCTGCGCGTAGCCGAGCTCCTCGACCAGCTCCGGGAGCTTGCTGACCAGCGGCCAGAGCTTCGGCACCTCGACATAGATGAGCGGGGTGGACCCATCGTCCCGCGGCATCGCGGCGAGCCGTCCAACACCCTCGGCCGTGTCGGAGAGGATCGCCCAGCCCCACTCTCCAGTGCTCGCCGGCGGATCCCGGAGCGCATAAAAGCGAGCCGGGAAGTCGTCGGGCAGCGCCATCGCCTCGGCGGAGCCTGGCACACCCGAGAGCTCGATCGGGCTGGCGCTCGATCCGGTCAGGCTCACCAGGCCCTGCAGCGTGGCGAGGTCATCGGCTCGCATGCGCGCGAAGCCAAACCCGCGAGCGCTGGCTCGAGCGCTCATGTCGATGTCGGTCAGCGCGAAGCCGAAGCCCAGCGTTCGCTCGGCGATCCCGACCGCTTGCTCGGCCATCATCGACTCGGGGGGCTCGAGCACGCCGCTCGGCCACGTCGCGACGCTGCCGATCAGGTTGGGCCAGCTCGTGAGCAGCACGATCCCCATCGCCGCGTCATCACCCACGCGCTCGATCGCCTGCTCGAGGCTGACCAGGTCGGCGTAGGCTCCCTTGGCGAGCGGACTGAAGCGATCTCGGCTCGGCAGCCCGCGGCTGCGCGCACATACCAGCGCGCCCGCGCACAGCTGATCGAGCGTGGGCACGTCCGCGTCGACCTCGGCGAGCGTGAAGAGATCCGCGAGCCGAGGCTGCCCGCTCGCGCTCGGCAGCCAAGCTCCGCGCAGCAGCAGGCTTCGAGCATCGACCTCGGCCTCGAGCGAGACCCCGTCGAAGATGCGATCCGCGTCGTGCAGCCCTCGCAGAGCCTCGTCTCGCTCGCGGTAACCGGTCAGGCGCTCGGGGCCATCGTCGGGCGCCGCTCGGATCGCTTCGGCCAAGCCGCTCGCTCGGGCCAAGGTCAACCATGCGGCGCTCGTGATCGCGAGGCTCATGTCACCTCGTAGCGCGCCGACTCGCGGGATCGCCCGACTCGGGGGCATCGCGACCGCCCGCTCGACGAGCGCCCGGCGAAGCGCGTTGTCGATGTCGGGGCTGCGGCCGTGGAAGAACACCATCGCGTCGATCTGAAGCGCGCCTTCGATCTGCCGAATGACGACGATCTCGTCGCTCCCGCCACCACACAGCAAGGTGGTGCGCAGGCTCGCGCAGGTGGTGGCCCACGCCTCGCGCGGTAGCTCTCCTCGCATCGCCTCGAGCAGCCGGACCGGGACGGACTGCCTGGCAGGGAAGGGCACGTGCACGCGCACGTGGAAGCCGAGCGTCTCGGTCAGCGCGTAGAGCTCCGCGAGCGCGTCGGAGGGTGGTCCGGTCATCGCCTCGGGCGCGGGCGCCACCGCTCGGGCGCTCGTCAGCTCCTCGACCACTGGCCCCCCGCCATCGAGCGTCTCGCGGATGCGACCTGCGTGGTCGACCAGCGGACGGACCGACATGCTGATCCGAGCCTGGGGATCGAGCTCGAAGCGAGCCAGCAAATCGCTGTCGCGCGGGTCGGCCCCAATCAGGCCGCCGAGCTCGCCCAAGCCGCGCGCGAGCTCGGGCGAGAGCGGCAGGCTCTGCCCGAGCTCCTGCAGCGCACCGAGCCGGGCGCTCGCATACAAAAAGGATCCATCGAGGAAGCCCGGCAGCATGCCTTGGCCGGGACCGACCAGCGCGGGGACGCGATCTCGGGGGGCAGGGGGGCTCGGTCGATTGGCCCAGTCGTCGGGATCCCGCTCGGCGATCTTGGTCGTGCTCGCGCTGTCCTGGGTCGGATCCGCGTCGTGTTTTGGGCAGCCAGTCATCGCCAGGGCGCCGAGCAAGCTCGCGCTAAAGAGGAATGCAGGCACGAGACGCTGGGCCCGAGGCATGCCGCGACGGTAGCAGCCGTTGCCACTCTAAAATCGCAACGCCGCGATTACCCCGAGATCGCAGGTCCGTAGCGCTCGAAAAGGGTCGTCCCTGCGCTCCAACCACGCGTGGCCGCACTCGCCTTCCAAGCCCAGCGCGAAGCGAGCGATGATCCGCCAGGCGACGCCCACCCCGCCCGCGAACCCTGGCCCGACGTCGGTGCTCTTGCGGCCGCAGTGGTCCGAGCGCGCGTCGTCGCACTCGAGCCGCAGGCGCGAGACCGCGAGCTGGGGCTCGACGGTCGCCCAGACCAACCAGCGACGATCGACCCAGCCGAGCCGCAGCTCGACGCCGACGCGCAGGAGCGTGCCGAGCACTCTTTCGGTCCAGCCATAGCAGTCACCGCGAAAGCACAGCGAATAGGTGGGGTCTGCGTAGCCCTGCGGTGCGCCGATGCGGGTGTTGCGAAACGACCAGATGCTCTGATCGAAGCCAGCCGCGACGTTGATGAAGAGGCCAGTGACCGGTTCGAAGCTCGCGCCCGCGGAGAAGCCCCAGCGGTAGCTCGGACCGACCGCGCTGCGGAACTGTTGGATGTCCGAGTCGTGTCCGGGTCCGGGTAGCGCGATACCGATCGGGCGGAGCGCGAACCACCCACCGCTAATCCGTCTGTCGTCATCATCGCGGGGATCGACGTTCGAATCGTTCGACTCGGCTTTGGATGATTCGCCGCCGTCGCGCGGGCTCGGCTCGGTAGTGCCGAGCACGAGCAGCAGGAGCGTCGCTAGCACGCTCGGATCGTGCGCCAATCCTCGACCATCGTCGATGAGGTCTCGTCCTGGTGCTCCCTGCAGGCTCGCGCCGAGCTCACCGAGCGCCGACGGTACCGGGTGATCCGAAGACCATTTTTGGCCGTCTGCGTGGGAGAGGCGCCAGTAGTGACGGGGTTGCCAGACCTGTCGAGACCTGCTCCCACCTCCGCGCATGGGATGTTCCCACCCAATGATCGATGCCGCGCTCGGAGGATTGCCAGCACTTCGCGAACGCTCCCGCGAATCATGTCGCGCAACTCGCGAGCTTCTGTAGGTGGTGGGCCTTTCAGCCCGCGAGGCCGACGAAGACAATTTTCGAGCCGACGAATCGAGGGCCGCGTCGACGCGCGCGAGATCCCGGGCCCTACGATGAACACGACAAGAGGTCGAGCTTTCATGCACAACCCGGCGTGAAAGATGGTACAAGTCGATCGACACATCGTGCGCGAGCGCGCTCGACGTGCGGTCTGCTTCGATGCCGACACCTTCGATGTCGACACAGAGCCCACTGTGGCCTCTCAAATGGAGCGAGTGATGAGCGGAAGTTCTTCGACGATGCGAAAGATCGAGCACGTGTCCAGCGCGCTGAGCTGGGCGATCGCGGGTGACGTGCTGATCGCGTTCAACCGACCGCAGCCGATCCCCGACGATGTGTTCGAGGTGTTCCTCAAGTCGATCCCGACCTACCAGTTCACCAAGCTGCTGGCGACCAGCACGGGACCCGCCCACGTCAACAGCAGCCAGCGGAAGCACTTCGCCGAGACCTTCCGTCAGGCGAAGGTGGCGACCGTCTCCGATCACCGGATCACCCGCGGCATCATCACGGCAATGGGCTGGTTGGGCCTCCAGATCCGCGCGTTTGGGTGGGATCGGTTGCGCGACGCCATCGAGTTCTTGGATCCCCAGGGGGTCACCGCCTCGGAGGTGCACGCGGTGACGCTCAAGCTCCGCGAGAAGAGCATGAGGATCGATTCGGTGGCCTGAAGCTCGAGGCACGGGATGCCGAACGCCCTTTTGAGGGCCAAGAAGCCGAGCGCTATGCTCGGCTTTTTTTGTTGTCGAAATTACTGTTTGAGTTAGCCGGAGGATTGGCGAGGTCCCAATCCGTACACCGTGCTCTATCAACGCGGCGCTAAATCGCCCATCCGATTCCAGCCACAGTGAACTTCCATGGGTGAGGGGATCCCCCGATTTTCACTGAAACTGGAATAGCGAGATTTGCGCATATGTACAGGCAAGGCTGTACGACGTTCGAACAAGCGCCTAGTCGTGCGCTGACGCTCATGCTGTCACTGTGAAATATGTATTAACGACAACGTAACTGGATGATTTGGTTGTTTTAAATATCAATCAATCTGTTTTGATCGAGCTCTCGTTTCGACTGGCTACCGAGTTTCAGCCTGACTAAATTTCTTCTTGCTCAGTAGCCCATATCGGGATACACCCTCACTGCAACCGCGACGGGTCCGACCGCACGAGCGAAGCGACCTGAGCGCCCTGACCTTCCGGTCACTGCCACACGGAACTACCTCCACGGACGGAGAAAGACCGATGCAGCCGATCCAACACATCCACTCGAACCTCGAGAGCACCGCCGCCGAGTGGCACGACGAGTTCGAGTTCGATTTCGACCACCCCGGTGACGAGGACCTGCGCGGGACCGTCTTCATGCCTTTCCGCGCGGGCGAGAGCAGCCACGACCTCGGCGACCAGAACGTTCGCTGGGCGGTCGACATGGGGATGCTGCGACCCAGCGAGCCCGGCTTCCAGGGCCTGCTCAAGGGTGGCTTCGAGGATTTGGCCACGCTGGTCTACCGCGACGACACCTGGGAGGACGTCGCGCTGGCGGCCAACTTCATGACCATGCTCTTCGTGTTCGACGACATGGTCGACAGCGAGCTCTCGCCGATCGGTAACGACTACGCGACCGCGGTCGCGGTCACCGAGTACCTGATGCGGGCGGTGTATGGTGAGGAGCCCGGCGAGCTGCCCGAGCACACGCCTTACCGCGCCAAGATCATTGGCTTGGCCAACGCGCTGGTCGACATCCACGAGCGGCTGATGAATCGGGCCGCCGAGATCGATCCGGGTTGGTACTACGCCTCGATGCGCGACTACTTCGACGGCGTGGTCTCGGAGAGCCGCAACCGCTGCAATCGCTTCGTCCGCGACGTCGATGACTACGCAGTGATGCGCCTGCAGTTCAGCGCGGTGCTGCCCTGCTTCGAGCTGGGCCTGCTGATGCGCGGGCTCGAGCTGTCCGACGAGCTGCGCATGAACCCGGCGTTCCGCAGCATGCAGCGGGCCGCGGTGCTCTCGGTCTCCTACGTCAACGACCTGTTCTCCTACCGCAAGGAGTTCCTCGCGGGCGAGCGCTCGAACCTCGTGATGGTGCTCGAGCGGACCGAGGGTCTGAGCCGCGAGCAGGCGCTCGCGCAGGCGTGCGAGATCCACACGCAAGTGATCCGCGACTACCAGCAGGCCAAGCGAGCGCTTCGCTTCCACCCGGCCTACGACGCCGCTGCCGAGCACTACGTCACCCTGATGGAGTACTGGATGCGCGGCAACCTCGACTGGACGATGGACAATCGTACGCAGCGCTACTGCGACGCGTCGTCGACCGACATCCCCGTCCCGCTGCCTATCGAGTACACCAGCGAGTACGAGGTCGATTGGTCGCCGGCCGACGAGTCGGGCGTGTGGGGGGCCGTCGAGCTCGATGCGCCGGTGCGGATGGCCGCCGGGGCCCGCTAAACCCGGAGCTCGACGTGAGCCTGACCGTGGCCGAAGGGCGCGCGCTGGCGGGCTAGCAGGCGCAGGATCGGGCGCAGGCTCATCAGCGCTCGGATCAACCACAGCGAGGCGCGGCCGTAGTGGCGATCGAACGCGCGCGCTCGCTTGGTCTGCAGCGCTTGCATGGCTTCGATCTCTGGCCGGCGCTCGGCTTCGATCGCCTGCCCGGCCTGATCGAGCGCGCTCGCGAGCGCGTCGCTGTCGAGCGGGTCGGCCTGGCGCAGCAGCGGGACGAGGTGGTTCGCGCTGACCACCGCATCGCGCAGCGCCATGTTGATGCATTGGCCTCCAACCGGCGACATCGGGTGGGCTGCGTCGCCGATCAACAGCGCACCCGGGGCTGACCAGCGAGTCGCCCGACCGCAGATCACGTCGAGCAACACGGGCTTCGTCAGCCCGTTCGGGCTGAAGGGCTTTTGCAGCTGCCCTTGCGCTTGCTCGAGCATCGCCCAGAAGCTCGGGCTGACGCGCTCGCGCAGCCACTCGAACGAGTCGGCCTGGCCGGTGGCTCGTAGCTCGCGGTAGCCACCCTTGCGGATGATCACCCCGATCTGATGGCCGCCGGCCGGGGCCGGATAGATCGCCGCGAACCCGCCCTTGGGGAGCATCTCGACGTGTGTGCGATCCGGCCCGACCAGCGGCCCGACCAGCGAGGCCCGCGACCACAGCACGTCGAAGGACTGCTCGATGCTCTCGATCTCGATCCCCAAGCGCTTGCGCACGACCGAGTGACGGCCGTCGGTAGCGATCACGTAGTCGGCGTAGAGCCGCTCGTCGCCCTCGACCCGAACGCCGATCACCCGCCCGCGCGAGTCGGTCAGCAGCTCGCGCACGCCCGTGCCCATGCGCAAGCCGAAGTGGGGGTACGCGGACGCGCTGCGGCAGAGCAGGCCGAGCAGCGGTGGCTGGGCGATGACTCGGATCGCGTCGAGATCGTCGGTCTCGGGCATCTCGACCACGTGCCCTGCGATGCTGAAGGTCACCTTGCGGATGCGTGTCTGCGGCAGCGTAGCGACCTGCTCGGCGAGACCCATCTGCGCGAGGCACTCGAAGCCGCTCGGCTGCACGCCCTCACCTCGGAACTCGCGCTCGAAGTCGGCGTGACGCTCGAGCAGCAGCGTGTCGATGCCGCTGCGCGCCAGCAGGTAGGCCAGCGCCGCCCCAGCGGGTCCGGCTCCGACGATGATCACCCTCGCAACCTTCTCGATCCTCTCGTTCGCGTCGCTCATACCTGCTCCTAGCGATGTCCCTCGTTCAATGCCGATCCGCTCACTTGCGCCGGGCGGACGGCTTGGCCTTGGATGCGGTCCGCGAGCTCGTCCGGGCGCTCGTGGGTGCCCGCTCGGACGGCTTGCTCGCTTGGCCTCGCTTGTTGCTCGCTCGCTTGGCCTCGCTCGCACGAGCGCTCCGGCGGGTCTTCGCTGCCGCTTGGGCCTCGCTCCGCAGCTCGTTCAGCGCGGCCCTCATCACCCGCTGCAAGTGCCCGTAGGTGTGGTGGACCGCGAGCAAGCGCTCGCGTCGTGCGGCGGGCTCGTGCTCGAGCAGCTCGAGCCCACGCTCGGCGATTTGCACGAACTGGTCGATCGTGCGGAGCCGCCGAGCCATCAGCTCGGACCAAGCATCGAGCGCGACCCGATAGAAGCTGCGACGATCACCGGGGGCGGTGGTGCGCTCGACCACGCCCATCTGCTCGAGCCTGCGCAGCTCGGTGCTGACCGAGGCCTTGCTGACGCCGAGCAGCTCGACCAGCTCCGCCTGGGTCTGCTCCGGTGGATCGCAGATCAACAACCACCCGACCAGACGTCCGGCGATCCGCGTCGAGCCGACGTCCTCGAACATGCGACCGAGCGCCTCGCTGAACTCGAGCTCGTCCTCGTGGGCCACGCGGGGAGGGTTGCAGCTCAGTTAGTTCAGTCAATACCGAACTAACTGTGTCGGCCGAAAGCGCGGACAACTCGTGTTTCTACGGGGAAGGGCCGAGGGAGCTCGAGCTATCCGGGGCTCGCGCCGAGTCGACCTGTGCGGGAGCCAGAGCTGTTCGATGGCGCGAGAGCGCAATGGCCGGCCAGCACCCGAGCACCGTCGCGCGGTGGGAGTGGACGCCTCGCCGCTTCGCGGCCATCGTCGAGGGGGTGTCCGAGGAGCTCGAGTTTCACCAGCGGCTCGCCGCGCTCGAGCGCCGCTTCTTGCGACCGGACCGCGTGGACCTCGAAGAGCTCGCCCGCGACCTCGGTCCCGCGCGCACGGGTCCCGAGCGGTGGCAGCACGCGATTGCAAAGCGACGGATCCCGACCAGCTGGGCGGCCGATCCCGCGCGACGCTTTCGAGTCAGCCGGGGCGAGCTGATCGCCGACCACCAGCTGATCGGCTCCGTCGAGACCGCACCGAACCCAGGCGGCGGGCCGAGCTCGCTGAGCCCCACGCCTGCGACTGCCTACGCGGCGCTGCTCTTCGCCAGCGATCCACGCGGCATGCTCGAGGCCGAGGCCCGCGCTCGCGAGGTGGTCGCCGCGTTCGCGCCCTGGGGCGCACCGCAGCCGCGTCGGATCGCCTGGCGCCTCGCGGGCAACCCCGTCGATCGACCCGAGGCGGGTGGGCCACCGCTCGGTCGCCTCGCGCGGCCGGTCGAGCGCCTGCGCGAGATCCTCGATGGCTCCGGTCGCCTCTACGAGCCGCCGCACGAGCACCTGCGCTTCCGCCCGGTCGTCGACGTGCTGAGCTGGTCGCGTCGATGGCCGCGCCTGCGCGACTACGTGATCCCTCGCCGCGCTGCGGGCCAGCAGCTCGACGACGAGGTGTTCGCGAGCTTGGCCGGACGTCGGCTCGGGGAGCTGCCCGATCCGATCACCGCTTGGCTCGCGCTGTGGTCGACGGGCTATTGGTTGTGGTCGCTGGGTGAGCACACGATCGAGCTCGCGGCCCCCTGGCCACCGCCGAGCGGAGCGCGGCCCGACAAGCAGCCTGGTCGTAAGTGGGAGCTCGTCGAGCCGCCCTTGCTCGAGCAGCCGGCCTATCTCGGCGAGTGGCGGCGCACGCTGAAGAGCGTGTCGGCCCCGCGGGCCCTATGGTCGCAGCGGCTCAGCGATCTTCGCTTGGCCTGCGCTCGCGGTGAGCCCGGCTGGGTCCGCCGGATGCTCCCGCTGGTCGAGGTCGCCGAAGACGAGCCCGAGCCCGATCAGCCACGCCTGCTTCACTTCGCCGCCTACGGTGGCCCCGAGGTGCTCGACGCGCTGGCCGAGCACGCGGCCGAGCGCCGACGATCGCTCGAGCTCGACGTCCGCGATCGCCTCGGTCACACGCCCGCGATGTTGGCCGCGGGCTTGCCATCGAGGGGACCCGCAGGCGCGAGCGAGGCCGAGCTCGCGGTCCCGATCAGCCCGATCGTGGGGGCAGCGGCGCTCGACTGGCTGTTGAATCATGGCGCGCGGATCGACGCCACCGACCTGCGTGGCTGGACGGCGCTGCACTGGGCCGCCAACGAAGGTCGGCTCGCCTGTCTGGTGCGCTTGATCGCTCGCGGGGCGCCGCTCGACGCTCGTGATCACGTCGGCCGGACGGCGATGATGCTGGCGGTCGGCAACCCGGCCGCGCCCGAGCTGATCGAGGCGTTGCTGCGGGCGGGGGCCGATCCCGACGCCCGCGACGAGCGAGGCTGGACTGCCCTGCATTACCTCGCCGTCCACCTGTCCAACGGGGCCAATCGAGCGCAGCGCAACCTCGGGAGGCTGCTGAGCACAGCCGGTGCACGCCCGAGCCGCGATCGTTACGGACGGAGCCCGGCCGACATCGTCGCGCTCTACGAACGGCCGCATCGCGACGGTGGGCCGCTCGACCTCCGCACCCCAGTCGCCGCCGGCCCTGGACCTTGGCCCAGCTTCGAGCGTGCGCCCGAGCTCGAGCGCCACGTGCTGGCGAGCGTGATCGACGAGGAGGGCCGTGATGCCGCGATCGACCCTGCCCGACCGAACGCCGCCGTAGCCGAGGCCTGGTTGGTCTGGGCCGACTGGCTGCAGAGCCGCGGTGACCCACGTGGCGAGCTCGTCGCGACCTCGATCAGCGCCGCACGAAGCCGCAAGCCGCAGCGACGCGCGCTGCAGGTCGAGCTCGAGCACGCGTACTTGCGCGCGCAGGCGCGGGTCGAAGCCAGCATGCTGGCCGGCGATCCAGTCGCGGCGCTTCGCGGGACGCCGACGATCTCGCTGACCCGTACGCACGGCTTCGTGACCCTCGCTCGGGTGCCTGCGACCGAGCATCGCCACGTGTTCGCCGGTGACACCGGAGTGGAGCGGATCGTGGCTGCGGTCGAGGGCTTGGTCGAGCACGAGCCCGCGCTCGTCGAGCTGCACCTCGGCGTCGCGCATGCAAACCAGTGGTTGCCGCTGCATGAGCGGCTGCTCGCGCTCGCGGCTCGTGGCCGCGTCGCCGCTAGCGTTCGTCGGCTCGCGCTACACGGGCTCCCGCGCGAGGTCGCGCCGCTCGACGAGCTCGCCTCGGTGTTTCCGAGCGTGCGCGAGCTGAGGTTGATCGGCGAAGGCAAGCTGCGCAGCCTCGAGCTCGCGTGGC
The DNA here is from genome assembly GCA_965649595.1 of uncultured Myxococcales bacterium. GTDB lineage: Bacteria > Myxococcota_A > Polyangia > Nannocystales > Nannocystaceae > Plesiocystis. The sequence goes on from CBFGLP010000684.1 coordinate 10,230, forward strand.
CGAGCCTGCGCACGCTGCAGCTGCGCCACGGCGACACCTCCGAGTGGACTCGCGGCGGCGTCGAGCTGAACCTCGATCTCCCGCAGCTCGTCCGCCTCGATCTCGCGCTGCCGATCAGCGGGCGCGGCGATGATGACGAGCCGACCGGATTTGCACGCACGCTCGCCCAGCTCGAGCCCACGCTGGTCGAGTTGCGGGTCGGGCCGCTCCCGCACCGCTTCGCGCCTGCGCTGCTCGACAGCCCGGTGTTCGATCGCTTGCAGGTGCTCGAGCTGGACCGAGTGAGCGGTCGCGCGCTCGAGCTGCTCGCCGCCCAGGCCGAGCGCCTCGCGGGCCGGCGCGTGCGGGTGAGCGTGGTCCATGCGGTCGCTCGTCAGCGGGAGGTCGAGCTGGATCTGATGCGCACGCGGATCCCCGGGCTGGTCGTGGAGGGGCACCCCGGGCGACACCCTCTTCAACCCTCGCACGGATCATCGCCGCCTCCGAACCCGCGGCGGTGACCGAGGCGCGCTACTCGTCGTCCTCGGCCGCTTCCTTGAGCCCCGTCTGGTAGTCGGCCAGGACCTCGGCGCTGCGGACCAGGTGCTCGACCAGCATCGCGTCGTGCTCGCTGGTCCCTCCGCTCGCGCTCTTCTTGGGTGGGATCAGCTCGAGCGGATAGCGGATCCGATACACCTGCGAGTCGAGGTTGCCGGCTGGGACGTCGAGCGCCCACGCGGCCTGCTCGAGGCAGCGGACGAGCTCGGGGTCATCGGCGCTCAGCTCGGTCTTGTCGAGGCCGGCGAGCATGACCTCGCCCTTGCCGACCTCCATGCCGAACTCGACGTGCCCGGCGAGCGAGCGGTTGCGGGTCAGCGCTTGGTTGTAGCAAGCCCGCGCGCGCGGCAGCACGCGGATCCGCAGCTCGCGACGCACGATGCTCGCGTCGAGCTGACCGGTCGCCTGCCAGCCGACGGCGCCCGCCTGGGCGAGGTTGATCGCGGTCGTTCGCCGCATGCTCGGCGTGTACCAATCGGGCAGCGCGAGCCCTTCGCTCACGACCTGCTCGCGGTCGCCTTCGTGCTGCGCGGCCGCGAGGGCTCGCAGCGGCTCCGGTCGCTTGCTGGCGCGCAGGCTGATGCTGATCTTGCTCGCGCCGAGGCGCCCGCGCACGCGGAGCTTGCTCGGAACGCGATCGGCGTAGCTGCCCTCGATGACCACGAAGTCACCCGCGACCAGACCGACGGGCAGCGGCTCGTCGAGGATCACGTCGTCCGGCAGGCCGAGGTCGAGATCACCGAGCACCTTGGGCGCCGCGAGCAGCTCGCCGACGTTGGCCGGGCCGAGGTTGGCGAGCGTCTCGAGGCTCAGGCGCGCGCCGAGACCCGCAGCGAGATCGGCGATCGGGTGATCGGCCGGGAGCCCGCGCAGGTTGAGCAGCGGATCGTCGACGACGAAGAGCACCTCGGGCCGCTTGCGCTCGCCGAGCCCCACGAGCAGGGCCTGCTCGACCTCGTCGCCAGACACGCTCGGCGGCAGCATGCCGTCGGTGACGACCAGCACGAGCGGGGCCTTGGCCTTGCGCTCGTGCAGGCGCTCGCCCGCGAGCTGCATGGCCGCGCGCAAGTCGGTGCCCTGGCTGGGCTGCAGCCCGGCGAGCCCCTTGCGCAGCTCGGTCAGCGCCAGCTCGTCCGCGCGGGTCGGCGCTCGTCGATCGGCGATCGGCGTGGTCGTCAGCAGCGGCTCGGCCGTGCGGGCGAAGCTGATCGCGTCGAAGGTGGTGCCCGCGGGCAGCTGACCGAGCAGCGCCTCGAGCATGTCACCAGCCTCGCGCGGCAAGCTGCTCGCGCCCGACTTCGAGCGGTCGACGATCAGCAGCACGTGATCGGGCTCGACCGGCTTGCTGGTGCCGAGCCGCAGGGCGACCCGCACTCGTCCGCCCTCGCCGGTTGGGTCGCGGGTGATCTCGTAGCTGCCGTCGAGCAAGCTGGTGTTGCTCAGGTGCGCTGGCCACTCGACCAACACCGCGTCCTCGGCTCGCGTGACCATGTAGGGCGTGCCCGCGTTGCTCGAGTCGTCTACCCAAAAACCTTCGCCCGCGGGCAAGCCCTGGACGAGCACCCGCCTTCGATCCATCAGGTTCGGCACGCTCGCGTGCCGGCGCGGGAGCTCGAGCTGCCAGCGATCGCCTCGCAAGGTCGGGGCGACCCGCACGCGCAGCTCGATCTGCGTGGTCGACTGGGCCGCGAGCCCGAACGCGACGACCTCGATCGCGGGTAGGTCGTGGGGATCCTCGGGCGCGAGTGGGTGCACGAACACGCTGCCGGGATCGCGCAGACCAGCCTTCTCGCTCGCGCCGCTCGCCTTGCCCTCGATCCACTCGCCGTCGAAGTCGACCGAGAAGCCGGTCAGCTCGGCCCCGCGCGGCAGCCCGACCGCCTCGACCACGTCCTGCGGCGACGAGCTGTTGTTGACCAGCGCGATGCGGATCGCCAGCTCGGCCTCGAAGCCGGCGCCGGGGCGGACGATCGCCTCGTACGACAGCTCTTCGATTGGCAGGTAGCCGAGCTCGGGATCCATCTCGAGCGTGTCGGCGCTCGCGTCTCGCGGGGGACCTGCCAAGGTCAGGGCCAAGGTGGCGAGCACGAGGGCGGGACCGCTGAGCCGACGCACCCGATCAAGGTAGCGCAATCTCGGGTGCGGACAGCCCGGCCATTGAATTTGTTGACGCTGGGCGGGGGGCGAGCGCGCCCGCGCGGTGGCGCTCCGCTCGGCGAAGGTAGAGGTGAGTGCCACCCGAGCCAAATATCGATCAATCCCGGTGTGGAGACGATAATCGCCCGATCGTCGCGAGGAGCCGCTGGTGTGCAGGTTGCCCGGCGAGCGCCGCTGGATGTCCACATCGAGGAATTCCTGCCGCTCGCCGACGTGAGCGATCCCAGGGCTCCGCCGATCGAAGTTGTTGGGGGGAGGTCGAGGAGGACGGGCTTTGGTCGGCCGGGCTCGACTCGAGTAGTTGCTTGCAGGTCGCGCCGGTGGACCGCTACATTGAGAGCATGCGTGTCAGCAAGCTTGGGCTCGTTCTGGTCGTGTGTGTGCCGAGCATCCTCGCCTGTGGGGGAGAGTCGTCTTCGACCTCGGCTACGTCGACCGACGAGGTTGGGGACGGCGATGGTGATGGTGATCCGACCGGGGAGGTCGATAGCGGGGACCAGGATGTCACGACCAATGTGCCCGATGAGACGGGCGACGGAGACGATGACCCGACCGCGACGGGCGACGGAGACGGAGACGGCGACCCGACCGCGACGGGCGACGGAGACGGAGACGGAGACCCGACTGCGACGGGCGACGGAGACGGAGACGGAGACCCGAC
>CBFGLP010000685.1:0-2152 GCA_965649595.1 uncultured Myxococcales bacterium
CCCCACGCAATTCCTGGCCAGCCTGCGCGCCGAGTAACGCAATGAACACGAACGCAATCGAGCAACACGGTCCCTTCCGAGCGCTGCGCGGGCTGATCGGCGCCGCGCTGGTCCTCGCTCCCCTCGTCGGCTGCGACCCGGACGACCCGGGCACCGACGAAGCCGAGTCCGGCGAGAGCGAGACCGAGACCGGCGAGCCCGCCGAGTCGCTCGCCCACGATATCGACATCGCGCGGGTCGAGCTCAACCAAGGCGTGGCAATCGCGATCGCCGAAGCCGGCGAGTGGGTCGGCCCCGAGCAGCGCAACGCCCCGATCGTACGCGGCCGCCCTGGCATCGTCCGCGTGTTCTGGACGCTCGCCCCAAGCTTCGAGACCCGCGAGATCGAGGCCCGCCTGACCCTCGCGTTCCCCGACGGCACCGAGCAGGTCCGCAGCGAGTTGCTCGTGATCAGCGGCGAGCCCGATCCCTCGACCCTGTCCGGCAGCTTCAACTTCGAGCTGAGCGCGGAAGACCTGGTCCCCGGCCTGCGCTTCTCGGTCTCGTTGTGGGAGGTCGACCCTGCGTTCGCCGAGCAGCCGGCCCCGAGCATCGAGCCGATCAGCCCACGCGAAGGTCCCGAGCTGGTCGGCGTCCAGCCCGAGGCGGCCGAGCTCGAGGTCGTGATCGTCCCGGTCGAGCAGCAATTTGCCGGCTGCTCGAACAAGGTCGATCTCGATCTGATCGTGCCATCGATCGCGCAATACATGTACATGGCCAACCCGGTCCAAAAGCTCGAGCTCAGCGTCCGCGGGCAGCCGATCGTGGTCACGAGCCCGCCCCAGGACCTGAGCGAGCTGCTCGGGCGCATCCAAGCGGTCCGCAGCGCCGACGAGGTCGCTGACAACGTCTATTACCACGGCCTCTATGTCCAATGTGACTATCAAAGCGATTGGGGCGGCCGAGCTACGACCGTCGTCGACTCGAACCCGGACAGCGCCTGGATGCGCGCGTCGATCGGCCTGCACGTCAAGTGGTCGCACGAGTGGAGCGTCAGGAACGCTACGCACGAGGTCGGCCACCTGCAGGGCCTCGCCCACGTCGAATGCCCCGGCAAGGAGGCAGACCAGCTCGATCCGACCTATCCCTACGAAGACGGGCTAATCGGATCATGGGGCTATGGCCTCTTCGATTACGTGCTGCGCGATCCAGCCGTCGCGCACGACTACATGAGCTACTGCTACGACGGCTGGTGGGTCTCGGATTGGACCTGGACCAAGACCTTCCAGCGAATCACTCTGCTGACCAGCTGGGACATGCAGGACCACCAGCAGGCCGCCCGCAAGAAGACCTTGTTGGTCGGCTCGATCGGCGCCGACGGCCAGCGCAGCTGGTGGACGACAAAAGGGCGAATCCCCGCTGACAAGCTGGCAGACGCCGGGCGTCCGCGAGCCTCGCTCGACGGTTTGGCAATCAACCTTCCGAGCCTGCGCACGCCCGTACCAGACGCTGACGCGGAGTTGATCGCCATCGAGCTACCCGAGCTGGTCCCCGAGCAGCTCGAGATCGACGGGGTCCCGGTGCCCGCCGACGTGCTCGCGCGGGCACGCGGGCAATGACCTGCTATCTCTTCGGGCGGTGTTCGAGGCGATCGTCGCGCTCCTGATCCTCGTCCTGCTGCTCTTGTCTGCGGCCCTCCCCCCAGCCTCGCTCGTGTGGGCCGGGGCCGCGATCGCGCTGCTCGGCGCGATCGTGGGCGTGCCGGCCGGGCTCGTCTATCACGCGCGGCTGTGGCAAGGGCTGCAGCGCGAGGGGCTCGGCACCAAGGGCTTTTGGCTGCATCCGACCCGCCTGCACGAGCAGCTGTCAGAGGCAGAGCGGCGCAAGATCGCGGCGGGGTTTTGGGTCGGGGTGGTCGGGTTCGTGGCTTGCTTGGGTGGGGCGTTGTTGGTGTTGGTCGGGGTTGTGCGGATCTTGGTGGTCTGATCGCGTTCGGCCGCCGAGCTGCCGCACGTGCCGATTCACATAACCCCACCGTACGCGTTTACACCGATCGGGTGGTGCGAGGCCCAAATGTGCACGCAACGCACGGGGAGGGCCTTTCCCGATCATGGAGAGCGCTCCCTCCTCGAACAGTGGCTCCCCGGGGCGCTGCGCGCGGGCGAGTTAATTG
>CBFGLP010000686.1:0-10992 GCA_965649595.1 uncultured Myxococcales bacterium
CCCTCGCGGGGCGTTGGTTCGTGCCGGGTGGAGACCGTAGACACTTCCTGTCGGCGAAACCGTGACGGGGCCCCCCTCCTCCTGCCCGCCCTCGCGGGGCGTTGGTTCGTGCCGGGTGGAGACCGTAGACACTTCCTGCCCGCCCCTCACGGGGCGTTGGCCTCGCCTTCGAGCAGCTCGATCAGCTGCTGCGCCATTCGAACGATCGTGAGCGGGGAGCTGCCCTCGGCCTTATTGTTGACGATCAAGTACGACTCGCTCTTGGTGCCGAGGATCATCTCCGCGTAGGCCCGCCGGGTGATCGGGTTCTCGTCGACCAAGCGATTGAAGGGCGCGTAGGCCTCGGCCCCGCTCGTGTAGGTGTGGTGGCGAGCCAGCATCCAGCGCATGACCAGGGCTCGTCGGTCACCGCTGCCGGTCGCGTCCCACTGCTTGGTGATCGGCGGCATGCCCGGGAGCTCGGCGATGCAGTGGACCGCGCCGACTTGTTCGAGCGCCTGTACGTAGCGAGGAGTGAAGAGATCGGCGTTGCGGATCTCGACCGCGTACTGCGGACCAGTCGGGAGCGCGGCCAAGAAGTCGCGCAGGCGGATCGCGAAGCTGCGTGGCCCGCCAGGCACGTACTGCGGCGGGAACTGAAAGAGCAGGACACCGCCTCGCTGGCCTAGCCCGTCGATGTAGGGCTGGACGACCCTCTCGATCGCGTAGCGGGGCTCGAGGAACAGCTCGTTGCGCTGGCCGGCTCGGCCACGGTTCCACGACTCGTCGGAGAACTGCACGGTCGTGCACTCGGCGTGGGCCTTGACCAGCATGCGTAGATCGGCGCTGTCCGGCAGCGGCTCGACCAGCGCGCGCAGCTCTTCGGTGGTCATCGGGCCGTAGTAGGTGCGGTCGAGCCCGACGGTGCGAAAGAGCGGGTGACGGGCGTAGACCTCGAGCCCGTGCTTGGCCAGCACGCGCTGGTTGGTCGGGCGATCCCAGACCAGGTCGGTCCAACCAGCGAAGGTCCACGACGAGGTGCCCATGCGCAGGTGTGCGGGCAGCTTGGCCGCGAGCGACTCGTAGGCGCGAGCGGCCGGGGCGAGGTCGAGGGCGCGGGGCTCGGGCGGCGCCCCGAAGAAGTCGAGTTGCCCGGTCATGGAATTCAAACATAGCCCTGCGGGCTGACCGAGTCATTTGCTGGCCGGTGCGGGCTCTGCCGAGGTGTGGTCGTGGACGATCTTCCAGCCATCGGCTTGTCGCTCGAACACCAACGAGAAGATGCCCGAGCCTGCCTCGGGTGTGTCGCGTAGGGTGTAGCGACCGAGCACCAGCGCTGCGTCGGGGCCGATGCCACGGATCTCGAGCAGCTCGAACTCGAGCTTGCCCATCGTCTGCGTCGAGCTGCCGTAGCGCTCGCGGTACTTTTGCTCGGTCTCGCTGAAGCCACGTCGGATCTTCGCGCCCGAGGTGAAGATCAGCTGATCGGAGCGCTCGTAGCCGGCGAGGAAGGCGTCGAGATCGCCGCGGTTCCAGGCGGCTTGCTGGTCGGCGAGCAAGCGCTCGATCGCCTTGCGATCGGCGTCGGCAAAGCTCGGCGGCGCCTTGGCCTCACACCCGAGCAGCACGAGGGAGAGGAGCCCGGCTTGTAAAAGCGCGTGTGTCGCTCGCACGGCTAGAGTCTAGCCGCCCGATCGCTGCCCCATGGTCGATCTCGCGTCGGCGGTTATCATCCCGCCGTCGATGGCTGCCCCAAAGCCTGCCAAGCAATCGAGTCGGCCCAAGGCCAAGGCCAAGCTGCCCGAGAACCACCGCTTGCGTCCACGCGAGCTGTTCTTCGCGTTCTTGGGCGTGGCGACCAGCTCGGGGCTCAGCGTGCTGTGGTTTCGCGCGGTGCCCGAGGCGATGGCGCACAAGGGCATCGATCGCAGCGCGCTCGATGGGGTCGAGCTCGTGCTCACCAACCTCGCGGTACAGATAGCGATCCTGCTGGTAGGGATGGTGGTGCTCGCCGCGGGGATCGCGACCCGCACGGCGACGGGCAAAGAGCGGGCGACGTGGATCATGGCGGCGGGCTCGCTGGTGCTCTTCGCCGCGCTGGTTGCGAGCTACTACTCGCTATACGAGCCGGTGCTCAGCCCGGACTCGGCCGATCTCGCTGGCGACGACTGGGAGGATGGCGAGCGCGAGCCGACTCAGCCGGGGTCCCAGCCGAGCGAGCCGGGCGGCAGCGGTCCATCGCCTTCGCCCTCGCCCTCGCCCTGACCGCCTCCGAGCGGGCCGCCGCGCTGGCGTCGACGAAGCATGTCCTCGTGCACGGCCTTTTGCGCGGCCGAGATGTGCGAGAGCAGCTTTTGGTTGGTCGCGTTGAGGTCCTTGATGAAGCCGCGCTCGAGCCCTTGGCCGGCGTCGATCGACTGGTAGAGCGCGTCGAAGATCGGCACGAACTCGTCCTCGAGCGTGGTCGACTCGGGGCGCCGCTGCGTGCGGTTGCCGGGCTCGACCGCGGCGGTCGCCTTGTCGATGTCGGCCTTCGGATCTCCGATCCACTCGAGCGTCTTGCGGATCACCGCGGCCGGATCCGCGAGCAACCCGTCGTAGCTCTGCACGTGCACGGGGTAGCGGCGGATCGCGATGTCGCGGACGAGCGCGAAGTTCTCGGCCCACCACTCGAGCACCGGCGGGAACCGGACCGGAGCCTGCGAGTTGGGGTTGCGCTCGAGTCGGGCCTTGTCCTCCATCGCGTAGAGGCGGTTGAGCGACGACTCGTACTCCCGCCACTCGCGGACGGTCGCCACGACCTTGCCGATGTAGGCGCGATCGGTCCGGACCAAGCCGGGGATGAACACCTTGACGACGTGACGCTCGACCTGCTCGGGGAAGAAGTACGCGCCGGTCCGCGGGTGCGGGTTGGTCCGCCAGTAGATGCCCTGCCGCAGCAGCGACTCGTAGAAGCCCGAGGGGTTGGCCTCGCGCAGGGTCTCGCCCCAGTTGGACGGGAACGCCTCGCCGAAGGGGGTGAAGCCGGCGGCGATCAGGATCTGCATCCACATCGACGTGCCGGAGCGCTTGGTGCCGGTGACGATCAGCATGGCTCGCGCTGCGAGGGTACGACAAAGAGCGGCGCCGCCGATCCGAGATGGATGGCGGCGCCGTGGTGGTCGGTGCGGCGGTGCTCGAAGCTCAAGAGGTGATGGGGTCGGGGGCCAGCACGGAGCCAAAATCGTCTTCATCAGCCCCACAGGGGCTGAATTGGGGCCGAGCGGTGGGCGGGGGAGTCAGCGGCGGTCCGCCGATCCGAGCCGCGAGCGAGAGCGGTCCCCAGGTGATCCGCAGCCGAGCGCCGTGGGGCAGGGGGAGACGAGCGCTGCCATCGGGCTCACGCAGGGCCGGATCGGCGAGCACCTGCGCGAGCGTCATGCGGCTGACCCCGATCGCGACTTCGCCCTGCATGCCGGGTAGGACATGCAGGACGCAGCGGACTTGCTCGCCAAACGAGCCGTCGGACACGACGACGACCTCCAGCAGGGTCCAGCTCTGCTGCGCGGGTAGCAGCTCGGTCGGCACCTGCTTGCCCCCGATCAGCTCGAAGCGATCGCGCCCGCGGAGCACCAAGCGGGCGAGGGGACCGCGACCCGGGGCGCGGAGCCGGTCGACCCGGCTTGGCTCGCCTCGTGGGTCGAGGGTGACGATCTCGATCTCCGGGAGCGCGATGCGTCCTCGCGCGTGGGCTCGGCGGCTCTTGGGCACGGCTCGACGAAGACGCGCGACCGCCAAAAAAGTTCGCGAAGCGGAGAACCCGCGTGTGAGTGCACGAGGGAGGGGCTAACCCGCCTTCATCCTCCAGTGCTCGACCAGCTCGGCCCACTTGAGCGGCGACTCCTTGGGGAGCACGACCTCGTAGACCGTGTTGTCCTTCGTCCGGAAGGTCAGGCGGCGGCGCAGCTCGACGTTGGCGTTGACCAGGTCGGGCAGCGGCAGGTCGATGGTCGGCTGGCCGTTCGCGTCGACGAGGCGCAGCGAGGTACGAGCGAGCACGAGGCGGCCTTCGCCGATCGGCTTGGACTCGTCGCCGGTGACGTCGAGCACCGACGCGCGCTCGCTCTCGGCGATGATGCCTGCGCGCTCGAAGCGGTGCTCGTCGACCACGAACGGGACCTCGTGGACGCGCGCGTGGATCCGCCGGCGGGCCTCGACGATCGTCATGGTGTCGGCCCTGCGCGCCTGCGAGTGCATGACGTTTTGGGTGTCGACCCGCCAAGTACCGAGGCACTCGCCGCAGCGGATCTCGTTGCCGCTCGGGATCAGCGAGTCCCACGCAAAGCAGCTAGGGCAGCGATAGAGCGGGTTCTCGAGCCCGCGCGCGAGATCGCCGATCGAGAGCACCGGGAAGTGGTTGCGCTCGTCTCGTTGATCGATCGTCAGCTTCGCGCGGATCCACTCGCGGACCTTCTCGGGCGAGTCCTTGCGATCGAAAGCCTGCGGTTGATCGAACTCGATCTTGACCCGACCGTAGCGGCGCTGCTCGGCCCAGCGGGGCATCACACGGTCGGCGTTGAGCACCCGGACTGGCACGACCGGGATCTTGAGCAGGCGGACGAGCGCCTCGACTCCGGGCAGCAAGGGCAGCAGCTCGCCGTCCCAGCTCCGCTCGCCCTCGGGGTAGGTGCCGACGAGGCCGCCGAGATCCGCCCACTTCTTGAGCTGTCGGATCGCGGTCGCGTCGGCCACGAACTTCTTCTTGGGCACGCTCCCGAACGTGAACAGGATCCGCCCGAGCACCGGATCCTGCATGGCCGCCTGGGTGGCGAGGTAGTGGATCGTCCGCTTGGCCGCGACGATCGTGAAGAAGGGGTCGAGCAGGCTGACGTGGTTGCTGACGATCAGCGCGGGGCCAGTCGGGAGGTGCCCTCGACCCTCTTCGAGCAGCGGCGCGAACGCCAGCAAGCCGATGCGGCTGGGCGTCAACGCGACCCGCACGGCGCGGTCGCATTTGAAGCGGTTCTCTTCGGAGGGCTCGCGATGCTGCAGCCGAACCCGGCGCATGCTCGCGAGATACGACGAGTGGCTGGAGAGGTCTAGTGCCTTACATCATTCGGCTTCGACCGGCTCACTCGTGCCCTGAGCGGGCGGCGGACCGCCCGGGCCACCCGGGCGGCCCGAAGCGCGCGGCCGTAGCTCGCCGAGATCGAGGTCCTTGCCCGACTCCGCAACGAACCATTCGAGCGTCAGCGGAGCAGGGTCACCCGGACGAATGGCCAGCATCACGCGCGAGCCTGCGGCGACCCAGAACTCGAAGCGGCCCTCCGCGTCGGTCTTGATCGCTTCCTCGTCGTCCTCGCGGGAGATCTCGACCCGGCCCTCTTCCTGTTGTCCGGAGCCCACGAGGATCTCCACGTCTGCGGCCGGCTTGCCGTGTTTGTCCAACAGCTTGCCGGTGACCTTGGAGAAGCGCTCGATCGTCAGCTCGACCGACGAGGTCTTTCCGGCTTCGACCTCGACGCTGGTCTGGCTGCCGCCTGTCTTGGTCTTGATCTCCAGCGTGTAGCGGCCGGGATCGAGCCGCTCGATCTGGAACTCGCCTTGGTGGACCCGAACGGTGCGCTGGTTGGGCCCGCGCACACGCAGGATGCAGTCGCGCGCGATGCAGTCCTCGTTGGCGCTGCCGAGCACTCGGCCTTCGATCGTCGCGAGCGGATCGAGGCGCAGGACCACGTTGGCGTCGGGGATCACGCCCTCGAGCACGCCGCGGGCCGTGCCGCCGCCTTGGCCCGAGACCTCGGCGCTGAGCAGGTGTGGCCCGCGACGCAGGCCCGTGAAGCGGAACCGGCCGCTCTCATCGGTGAGCACGGGCGGGATCGTCTTGCTCCGAGCGGCCGTGTCGTCGGTCTCCACGACCATTCGCATCACGGACCGGCTCTCTCCTTCACCGGCAGGGCCGCGCTCGGCTGGCGCTTCTTCTAGCTGCGCCGGTAGCCCAGGGACGAAGCTCGCGCTCACCCACGCGTCGGGGACCGGCTGACCCTCGCCGTCGCGTACTACCCCTTCGATGGTCCCGTCACGGGACTCGACCCGCAGATCGAAGTCCTCGCGCTGCTCGGCCTCGCTCAGCTCGACCTCGATCGCTCCGCGGGTACCGTCGGCCCAAGCGAGCGGATCGGCTTGGGCGTCGATGACCTCGACGGTCCAGCGGCCCGGCGCGAGCCCGAGCAGCGCGTAGCGGCCCTCGTCGGAGGTCGGCGCCGAGCTGGCGGTCAGCTCGCGACCATCGACGACCACGCTGACCTTGGCGTTGGGGTTGTCGCCGACCTTGCGAGCGACGACGGTCGCGTCGCCGACCAGCTTGCCGGTCGCGTCGCGGACGATCCCGGCCAGCTTGGCCCGGGGCTCGAGCACGATCACCACGTCGTCGGCCCCTTGCGAGCCGACGACGACCTCGACCTGGCCGCCGCGGCCGTCGCTGGCTCGAGCCTCGAGCGTGAACGTGCCCGGGCGCACCGGCCCGAGCTCGAAGCTGCCGTCGTGCGGATCCGTGCCGACTGGCTCGGCGCTGACGAGCGCCAGCACGCCGCCTCGCATCGTGCCGAAGTCGACCGTCTCGGGGCGCAGGACCACCGAGACCTCGGCGCTGGTCGCCGGCTCGACGCGACCGCGGATCGAGAGGCCCCGCTCGAGCGCGAGCACGACCTCGCCGCTGTCCGGTCCGACCGCCACGCGCGTCGGCTCGAGCGGCGGCGAGAAGCCCTCGGCGCTGGCGGTCAGCCCCACGCTCCCGGACAGCAGGCCATGCAAGACGAAGCGTCCCTCATTGTCGGTGATCGCTTGAAGCCCGGCTTCGAGCGGCCCGCCTCCGGGCCCGCCCACCGACACGATCGCGCCCGCGATCACCTGGCCTTCGTCGTCTGCCGCGACCACCTTGCCGCGCAGGTCGAAGGCCGCCGCGAGCCACAGCTCGACGCCCTCGACCTGCTCGGCGATCGCGATCGGCACCGAGACCGGCGCCGTGGTGGTCAGCTGCGGCGCCCGAGCGCTGATCAGGATCGTGCCCGGCTCTACGCCGCTGATCCGGAACCGACCTCGCTCGTCGCTCTCGACCGAGCCGCCGCGCTGTAGCATGGTCGCCCGCTCGCCACTTGCGAGCACGCGGCTGGTCTCGCGGCTCCAGCTGACCGACGCGCCCGCGACCGGGCTGCCGTCGTCTTCGCGTCGGACCACGCCCTCGATCACGCCCGCGGGCACCAGCTCGAAGTCTTGCGTGCGTGGGCCTTGGCCGAGCTCGAGCACCACGGTCGAGGCGCTGTAGTCGGTGTGGCTGGCTCGCACGTAGAAGCGACCCTCGGGGACCTGCACGGCGTAGCGGCCCTGAGCGTCGCTGAGCGCGAAGAATGCCTCGCGCTCGCGCGCGCGGCCGACCGGGGTCAGGCGTACGCGCGCGCCCTCGATCTCGCCCCCGGTGAGATCGCGGACGTGGCCAGACAGCTGCGCTCCGCCACGCTCGAGCACGAAGTCGAGCCCGCCATGATCTCCGCCCGGGCGCACGCGCAGCTCGGGCCGCCACCCGGGCAGGTGCTCGGGTGCGGTGGCCGAGAGCGCGTAGCGTCCCGGCGTGAGCGAGGCGATCGACCAGTGGCCTTTGCCATCACAGGCGAGATCGATCGGCTCGCCCTCGGGCTCGAGCGGGACCAGCGTCACACGCGCGTCGGCCAGCCCCGCACCGCCCGAGCCTCGGACCTGGCCCGAGGCGCTCGCGCGGCCCTCGGATCGGGTCTGGTCACGGGTCGGCTCGGAGCCGTCGCTGGGCCTCGTCGTCGGCTCGGATCGCTCGGGCTTCGCCGATTCGTCCGGCTTGGACGAGTCGGCGAAGATCCAAGCGAGCACACCGAGCAGGGCGATGAGCGCGACCAGGGCGATCGGCAGCCACGGACGTTTTGCGGGACGCGACGCAGGCGTGGGCATGGACGGATCGCCGACCGAGCCGGACGGCGATCTGTTTCACTCGAACACGCAGATCTTGTCGAACCCGAGGTTCTCGTCCACGCAGCTCATCGACGCGGGGCACGGGTTGTCCGCGCAGTTGATGAAGCAGTGCTTGGTCATGAACAGGTCGCCGTTGATGACGATGCACTTGGTCGGCAAGCCGTTCGCATCGGGGCACTCGTTGTTGTCTTCACACGCGACACCACACGCCCGCCAGTCATCGAGACCATTTACGACGCACTCTTCGTCGATCGAGCACTCGAAGCTGTCCTCACCCGGACAGTCGCCATAGGGCGCTTCCATCATCCCGGTGTCCGACTCGGTGTCGGTCGTATCGGTAGTGTCTGTGGTGTCGGTCGTATCGGAGGTGTCGCCGTCACCGTCGCCAGACGTCTCGGTGGTTGGGTCGCCGTCACCGTCGCCAGTCGTCTCGCTGGTCGGGTCGTCATCGCCGTCACCAGTCGCATCGGTGGTGGGATCGCCATCGCCATCCCCGCTCGCGCTCGACGTGCTGCCATCTTCGCCCGACTCGCTCGCTTCATCGGCTTGCTGGGCGGTCTCGCTCTCGGCATCCAGCTCGTCGGCCCCGGTGTCGTCGCCGACACCCGAGCTATCGAATCCGCACGCGAAGGCCAGCGCGAGCATGGGCGAGACGAGCAGACGAAAGCGACGCATGGCCCGGATGGTGCCGATGCGCGCGACGGCTCGCAAGAACCGACCTCGGTCATCACACGTCTGTGTCTCGATTGCTCGCGCGAACGTGCGCAAAGCCGCTTGTAGACGGCTGGAACCGGCCGATCGGAGGGCTAAGCTCGGCGGTCCGTCTGGCAAGCGTGGGCACGGCTCGCGCGCGCGGCCGGGGGCGTCTAGTCAGCCCCCGGGACCGAGCCAGCTTGGTAGCCCTTCGGGGCTGAGGGCGACGGATGCAGAGCCAATCACAAAGACTGCTCTCGGGCAGCGTCCTCGCGCTGGCGCGACGCCTCATGACGATCGCCGCCCCGATGATGCTGACCCAGCTCGGCATGATGGGCTTCGGCGTGGTCGACACGCTGATGCTCGGTCGGGTCGGGATTGAGGCCCTCGACGCGGCCGCGCTCGCCAACGTGTGGCTGTGGGGCACGATGATCATGACCTTCGGGGTCCTGCTCGGCCTCGATCCGATCATCGCCCACGCCAACGGCCGCGGCGACGGTGCGCGCGCGGGCTTGGCATTGCAGAGCGGCTTGATCGTCGCGGCGCTGATCAGCGTGCCGCTGATGCTCAGCACGGTCCTGACCGAGGACGTGCTGGTCCTGCTCCGACAGGATCCGAGCCTGGCCGCCGACGCCGAGCAGTACCTGATCGATCAGGCGTGGAGCTTCCCGCCGATGCTCGGCTACATGACCCTGCGCCAGTACCTGCAAGGCCGCGAGATCGTCGCGCCCGCGCTGTGGGTCACGCTGATCGCCAACCTGTTCAACGCCGCGGGTAACGAGCTGCTGATCTTCGGTCACTTCGAGGACAGCCTCGGGATCCCGGCGATGGGCCTGCGCGGCGCCGCGTTGGCGACCGGGATCACCCGCTCGCTGCTCTTCGTGGGCCTGGTCGCGTGGACCTGGTGGGGGCGCTTCCACGTGGGCGCGTGGCAGCCCTGGTCGCGCGCCGCGTTCGAGTGGGCGCGACTAGCCGAGATCTTCAAGTATGGGCTGCCGGTCGGCGTCCAGTATCTGCTCGAGGTCTGGGCGTTTCAGTTCTCCACCTTGATCGCCGGCGACCTCGGGCCCGAGCACCTCGCCGCGCATACGATCACGCTCAACGTCGCGTCGGTGACCTTCATGCTCCCGCTCGGGATCTCGTTCGGCGCGACCACGGTGATCGGCAACCTGCTCGGCTCGGGCAAGCGCGACGAGGCCCAGCAGACCGCCTGGCTCGCGCTGGCGATGGGCGGCGGCGTGATGGTGCTGGCGGCGATCTCGTTGGTGCTCGCGCGGGGCTTCATCCCGCGGCTCTACACCGACGAGGTCGAGGTGCTGCTGCTGGCCGGGAGCATCCTGCCGATCGCCGGCGCCTTTCAGGTGTTCGACGGCCTCCAAGTGGTCGGCGGCGCGATCTTGCGGGGCATGGGCGACACTCGACCCGCGGCCGTGTTCAACCTGATCGGCTACTACGCGCTCGCCTTGCCGCTCGCGTTCTGGCTGGTCTACGTGCGCGGCGGTGGGCTGGTCGAGCTGTGGCTCTCGCTCTTGCTCGGGCTCGCCGTGGTCGCGATCTCGCTGCTCTTTTGGGTACGGGTCCGCGGCCCGGCCAAGCGCGGATCGATCGAGGATGAGCGCGTCGTCGACGAGCCGAGCTGGCGGACCGAGTCCGGCTGAGCGACCGCGCAGCCGAGGAGGGGGTCGGCACGAATTCGGTCGGATGGGCGTGATCGATCGCGCTCGCGCGGGCATTAGGCCAGCGCATGCGCAATCACGGTCATCGTCTTCCTACACTTTGGATCACCGCGGGCTTGCTGGGCTTCGGCCCGTTGGCGTGCGACAGCGAGATCGAGTCCGAACCCGAGCTGGCGCTCGTCGTCGACGAAGACGCCGACCCCGAAGCGCTCGAGGTCGACGCCCCGGACGTCGACCTCGACGATTACGAGCTCGTCGCCGAGCTCGACACGCCGGCCGACCTCGCGTTTGCGACCTCGCTCGACACCCGCGAGCGCTGGGGTCTCGAGCTCGAGGACGGCATTTACATGATCTACGGGACGAGCCTCTATCGCTATCGCGGCGAGGTGCCGGAGATGCCCGCGTTCTCGCCCGAGCAGCTGGCCAGCCCTGGCGTGCTGCAGCCAGGCGAGGTCTGGGGCGAGGCCACCGAGCTCGAGACGGTCGATATTTGGGCGCCGGTCCCCGAGGCTTCGGCCCCGACACCCGACGCGGGGGGCTCGGCCAGCGATACGCTGCTCGCCAACGACGTCGAGCAGGTCCCCGCCGTGCTGCTGGGCTCCGATGATCGTGCCAGGGTCAACCCGACCACCGGGTATCCGGCCCGGACGATCGGCAAGTTCTTCGG
>CBFGLP010000687.1:0-2642 GCA_965649595.1 uncultured Myxococcales bacterium
CCCGAGGTCTGCCGAGGGCGATTGCTGCGATCGTCGTTGCTCATGGCATCTCCTCAGGCGAGCGTGTAGCGAATGACCATCACCAGCCCGACGACCTTCGTGGGGTCGAGCGCATCGTCGTCGTCCTGCAGCGCTGCAGGAATGACGGAGTCGGCGATCGTCAGGGTCCAGGTCCCCGGCTGGGCCGCAGGCGGCGCATCGAAGCTGGCGGTCATGAAGGCCTCGCCCGTCGCTTGGACCAAGTTCTCCGGGTCTTCCTGAATGTCGAGGTCCGACGAAATGCCGGTGATGGTCTGGGACGCCAAGCTCGGTTGGAGCACGAGCACCAGATCGACCTGAGTCACATTGAACCCGTTGCGGCGCGCGAAGTAGGGGAAGTGCCCCTCGGTGATCGGCAACGTCAGGACATGGTTGCCGCCCGCGACCGTGAAGAACTGCTCCCACTCGTTAGGGAACGCCTCGTGGACCGCAATGGCCAGCGGCAGCTCGGTGCCCTGGAGCATCGCGTTGAGCTGATCGGCAAGCGACCCCTCCGCAGCCGTGCGCAGACCCTCGCCACCGTCGCGCGCCGTGTAGTCGATGTGGACGATCACGTCCTCGATCGTGCGGTAGTCGAACTGCCGGACCTCTTTGGGAAGGGTCAGCTTCCAGCTGCTGACCGCCCCGGAATACTCGAAGGGCAGATAGCGCTCGTCTCGGAAGTCGAGGTTGAACAGGCCTCCGTCGGCCATCGCGGTGCTGGTGGCGATCGCCTGGCCCGCGCCGGTGCCATGGCGGAAGCGACCGTCATTTTCCTGCTCCTCGTACGGGGTCGGTGCATCCTCGATGCGAGTGATGTGGGACTCGAGCTGCAGGCGTGCGCCCAGCGTCGTGTACGGGCCGACGACTGCGGGGATCGTGAGCCGCACGGCCCGGATCCGACGCAGGTAGTGGCCGGGGTGGTCGAGGTCGAAGAGCGCCTCGGGCAGGGTGAAGTTGCACTCGCCGGTCTCCTGGAGGCTTCGCAGCTGATCGGGGTTCAGCGTCGCCAGCGAAATGCTCTTGCGCAGCTCGAACTCCCGGATGTCGCGATCCATGTAGGCCAGATCGAGCCGCTCGAGGTCGTGGCCGAGCTTCTCGCCGGCGAGCAGACCCTTGCGCAGGCTGTCCCAGTACCCGAACTTGATGATCGATGGTTCGGCGGAGTCGATCGCCAGCTCGTGTCGGTAAGCGCGCTCGGCCCGTTTGGCCAGATCGAAGGCGAGCTGGTAGGTCTGGAAGTAGAGCGTCGAGAGCTGCCCGATCATCCAGTCGTAGAGCTCGCGGTTGGTGAACTTGGTCCGCATGTACTCGTCGACGGACCGTGCGTGCTCGGTCTGGAGATCGTGATTTGCGAGCTCGCGCTCCGCGATGGCCAGACGAATCTGCGCCGCGATTAGGTCTTTTTGCATGCGGGCGACGTCGAGGAACGCCTGGTCGTACTGGAATTCCCAGTCCTGCGCGCGTCGCTTGTATCCGGCGACGGTGTTCGCTTTGCTAGCGTGGTACTCGTGCTCCGACGCGACCATCCCGAGAGCCGCTGCCCCGGCGTTCATGATGGTGGCGAGGTTGAGACCGCCGAATTCCATGCTAGGCGTCATACCGATGTGGACCTGCGGGATGGCGCCGAGAATTCCAGCAATACCTAGGTGAGCCTGCTGGCTCTGGCGGGCGCTGCGAGCCTTCTTGTTGAGCTCGAACGCTCGGTCCTCCTCCTTCGAGAGCCCCTCCAGCATCAAGGTCGTGTAATGATGCTTGCGCGCGAGCGCTCCGTCGATCCCTCGCTCGATTGCGGCGATCGCCGCAGCTGCTTCATCCCGTTGTTGGACCCGCACGTCCCGAACGCGTGCGAGCATCTCGAGCTCATGGCTGGAGCGGATCCGGCTCAGCTCCTCGGCGTCCTGCTTCTCGAGCGCCGAGAGCAGCGCGCTGCCCAGGCGCTCGAGCGTGTTGGTGAAGGCCATCGCCCGAGCGTGCACCGAGCGGAAGCGGTAGGGTGGGAGGCCGGAGTCGAGCTCGGCGAGCACCGACTGAATGTCGACGCCGGCAGCGGTCGCCTGTACGAGAAGTGCCGGGTCGATCGGCGGCTCGAAGAGCGGGAGCTGACGCTCGACGCCATCGATGTTCTGACAGTGCCGAATCTTGAACAGCCGATCCTCCACGATGTCCCAGTACTTCAGCAGCTCCGGGTTTGGCGGATAGCAGAAGTACCAAAAGTGCGAGATGACCGGGACCCGGACCCAGGGGCTGCGCGGCGCACTCTCGCCGCATCCTTGCCGCTTCGCGGGCTGAGTGGGCACGTGAATCCAGCTCTCGAGCTGCATCAGCGCATTGGCGAACGCGTCGAGGCCCTCCCCGCCCGCGTCGAGCTCTGCGAAGCTCTTGGCGGTGCCGTCCGGTCCGGGCACCTCTTGGGGACGCTGGCCTAGCAATTGGGCCACCACGATATAGAGGACGGTGGCCTCGGTGATCGACTCGATGGTGTCGCGGCGGAACAGGTTATCGGCCCAGGCGATCAGGTTGTCGAAGTACTCGCGCAGCAGCGCCCGCTGGTACACGCCCGGACGTACCCGCGCGACCGCGTGCGGGTCGAAAGGATTATCTTCCCAGATCGCCACTTGCCG
>CBFGLP010000688.1:0-4923 GCA_965649595.1 uncultured Myxococcales bacterium
CAACACCGTGACCAACTCGGACGTGCGGGCCGAGGACAAGCTGTTCGCCACGCTCGATCCCACGGTTCGAAGGGTCCGCTTCCCGCACGACCACGAGGTCGTGATGCTCGATACCGTGGGGTTCATCCGCGACCTGCCGCCCGCGCTCATGCAGGCGTTCTCGGCCACGCTCGAAGAGGTCGCCGAGGCGGATCTGCTGCTGCACGTGATCGACGCGACCGATCCGGACAACGCCCAACAGATCTCGACCGTCGAGAAGATCCTCGACGAGCTCGGGGCCGGCGACGTCGACCGCTTCATGGTCTTCAACAAGTCCGATCGGCTGCCCGAGTCGCAGCGGCTCAGCCCCGAGCAATTGCCCCCGGACACCTTCCAGGTCAGCGCGCTCGATCGTCGCAGCACTCGCAGGCTGATGGAGGCGATCGAGAACCACCTGTGGGCGCGGGGCAAGGTCGAGGGCAAGCAGGGCGAGGGCTCGCTGGAGATCGGGCTCGAGCTGCTGCCGAGCGCCGAGCCGGATGCCTCGCTCGCGACCGACGCGATCGGCGAGTGAGCGGCGACTAGGTCGATTGCTTGTCCGGCCCGAGACACGCGAGCGCAGCCTCGGCGAGCGCGTCGAGCACTCGCGCTTGCTCACCGAGCGCACCCTCGACCAGCTCGATCGCGAGGCTCGGAAACTCCCGACGGGCGAGCGCCACGGCCTCGGGGATGTCGTGGCGAACGTGGCGGCCACCCGCGGACAGCAGCGCCGCGACCACGACGATCCGCTCGGCGCCCGCGTCCACGAGCGGACCAATGGCCTCGCTGAGGCTCGGGGCGTGGGCCAGGAAGGCTAGTCCAACCCGCTCGGCACCGAGCACCGAGCCGCACCGGTCACGGAGATCTTCGAGGGGTCGGACCCAGCGGGGATCGGGGGAGCCGTGGGCGACGAGGACCAGCGCGACGGCGGACACGGGCGGCAAGCTAGCAGCCGAGGAGCGGAGGTCCACCGCCCGCCAGCCCAGCGCTCAGCGCTTGCGCAGATCGACCGCGAGCACCGCGTCGACGCGGCGGATCTGATCGAGCAGCTCCGCGCTCGGCTCGTTCTCGACCACGATCGTCGCCGACGCGGCCCCCTCGGCGCCCTTGAACACCACGTTGCTCATCTCCTGCACGTTCAACCGCTCGCGTCGCAGGGCATCGAGCACGCCCGCGAGCACGCCGACGCGGTCGAGGTGACGGATCACCAAGGTGTACTGGCCCTCGCGCTGGGTCTCGAGGTTGACGACGTTGGGCACCACGCCGCGCTCGCTGAACTCGCGGATGATCCGGAGCGTCTCGGCCCCGATCGCCTCCTCGGCTTGCTCGGTCGAGGCGCCGATGTGCGGCGTCATCACGACGCCCTCGAGGTTGCGCAGCGGGTTATCGAAGGGGGCGGTACCAGCCGCGGGCTCGTCCTCGAACACGTCGAGGCCCGCGCGCACGTGCCCGCGCGCAATCGCGTCGGCCAGCGCCCGGTCATCGACCACGCCGCCGCGCGAGGTGTGGATCAGGATCGTGCCCTTCTTCATCAGCCCCAGCTCGCGCGCGCCGATCAAGTGACGGGTGCTCTCGCGGTAGGGCACGTGCACGCTGATCGCGTCGCAGGTCTGCAGCAGCACGTCGAGGTTCGGCGCCACGTCGATCTTGCGGGCAGCCGCCTCGTCATGATCGATCGAGGGCGAGTAGGCGGTGATCCGCATGCCCAAGCCGCGCGCCCGCGTCGCGACCTCGCGGGCAATCGACCCGAAGCCGATCAGACCGAGCCGGCGCCCGAACAAGCCCTGGCCCTTGCCATACTTCTTCTTGTCCCACTTGCCCGCGGCCATCTCGGCGTTGGCGTCGGCGATCCGCCGGTCGAGCGCGAGCAGCATGCCGATCGCCAGCTCGGCGACCGCGACCGCGTTCTTGCCTGGGCAGTTCGACACGAACACGCCGCGGCGACTCGCGGCCTCGAGGTCGATTGTGTTGACACCGGCCCCGGCGCGGATGACCAACGAGAGCCGCTCGCCCGCGGCGAAGGCCTCGGCGCGGACCTCGGTCGAACGAACCACCAGGATCTCGGGTCGCTCGTCGGCGATCGCCTTGGGTAGTTCGGCGGCCCCGAGCTCCGGCTGATAGATCACGTGATGACCCTGCTCGCGCAGGGTCTCCAGGCCGCTCGTCGAGAACTTGTCCGCGATCAAGATGTTCATCGCGCTCGTAGGTACCACGGAAGGGCGCGCACTTGCTGACGCGGCCTGGAAGGGTCTGGAGCGCTCGGGCGTCGTGGTGCGGATGCCGACCGAGACCGGACCGGCGCTCGCGTGCGCGCGGAGTGCATTCGCGGTATGACGCAGCCGATGCCGATCCGCGGGTCCGCCCGGCTGCTGGCGAGTCTCTCGAGCACGGTCCGAGTCGCCGCTTCGCTGGCAATGATGGTCGCGCTGTCAGGCTGCGGCAGCGGGCGTGGTGCGGGCGAAGGGGCTCCGGTCGCGGTCGAGCGCTCGGCCTCCGCCGCTGCGGACAGCGCGGGGTCCGGTGGAGAGCCGAGTGGCGTCGCCACGGACGCGGCCGCGGCTCACGAGGCCGCGGTGCAGAAAGAGGAGCTCGAGCAATTCATCGCTCGCTTCGCTCGCCCGGCCGACCCACCTCCCGAGCCGCCCACACCGGAGCAAGCCGGCAGTTGCCCGGACACCAAGCAGCGCGATCGCGATCTCGGCATCCTGGTCTCGCCAGCGCGGCCGGCCCAGGGCCAGGAGGTGCGCGTGCTCGCGGCCACGCTCGCGGGCGAGGACGCGCTGGCGATGCGGATCGAGCTCGACGGCACGCCGGTCGAGCTCGGCGTCGTGCACCGCAGCGGCGTGCCGGCCTCGACGCTCGCCCGCTTCGTGCCCGACCAGACCGGCCGCTACGAGGTGATCGTCGGCCGCCAAGGCAAGGGCCTGCGCTGCCTGAGCTTCAACGTGCGCAACGGGGCGTTCCGCGATCAGAGCCTGCCCGACTTCGTGTCGGTGTGGTCGGTCGAGCGCAACTGGGACAGCCAAGAAGAGGCGCTCTACAGCGCGTGGGTGCGCGAGCTGTTCGCGGGCCCCGTGGATCAGGACCTCGCGTGGAAGCGGCTCAGCGAGGTGACCTCGGATCCGAGCCGCAACCTCCTGCACGGCCACCTCGGCCGCGGCGAGGATCACCCGATCGACGGCATGCAGCTCGAGCCCGACTGCGCCGATACGCCCTACTTCTTGCGGGCCTACTTTGCGTACAAGCGCGGGCTTCCGTTCGGCTTCCGTCGCTGCTCGCGGGGCAAGGGCAAGCCGCCGACCTGCTACGACCTGCGGACCAACGCGATGCCGCCGGATCTCAAGCCGACCTGGACCGATCCGGTCGCGCCGATCGTGCCCACGCACAACGAGAAGGTCGAGTACTTCTTCCGCAAGACGCTCGCGTGGGGTGTGCACACCGGCAACGGGCGGACCGCGTTCGGCGACTCGAACAGCGACCTCTATCCGGTCGCGCTCGATCGTCGAGGGCTGCGCCCGGGCATCGTCTACGCCGATCCCTACGGCCACATCCTGGTGCTCGTCGAGCTGGTCCCGCCGCAGGGCGACAA
The DNA here is from genome assembly GCA_965649595.1 of uncultured Myxococcales bacterium. Taxonomy (GTDB): domain Bacteria; phylum Myxococcota_A; class Polyangia; order Nannocystales; family Nannocystaceae; genus Plesiocystis. Next base: position 3,608 of record CBFGLP010000688.1, read on the forward strand.
GCCGGGCATCTTGTTCGCGATCGACGGTCAGCCCGACGGCTCGATCACCCGCAAGCGCTTCTGGGAGGGCAACTTCCTGTGGAACCAGAGCGATCCGACCCTCGGTGGCAGCGGGTTCAAGGCGTTTCGTCCGCTCTCGCCGGTCGGCGAGGGCGACCAGCTCCAATACGTGCAGGCGAGCGACGAGACGATCGCCAAGCTCGCGGCCTACTCCGACGTGTCCGACGAGCAGCGCTCGCTCTCGCCGACGGACTTCCATGATCGCATGGAGCGGTTGATCAGCCCGGGCGTGCGCAGCCCCTTCGCGGCGCAGGCCGAGCTGGTCGCGGCGCTGGCCGAGGCTGCGCGCGTACGGGTGACATCGGTCCGCAACGGGATCGAGTGGGCGCGCAAGAACCCCGACGAGGTCATCGAGATGCCTTGGGGGCACGCGGTGTTCGAGACCACCGGAGCTTGGGAGGACTACTCGACGCCCGCCCGCGACCTGCGCTTGCTGATCGCGATCGACGTCGTGATGAGCTTCGCGGACAAGGTCCGGCGAAACCCCGACGCGTTCGGGCTCGCGGACGATCCAGCCCTGCTCGAGCAGACGATCGCGCGGCTGGACGAGCACCGTGACGCGCTGCTGCGCGATCCGGCGCACGCGATCGAGTACGAGCGCTCCGACGGGAGCGAGTGGACGCTCGGGCTCGACCAACTGGTCGCTCGCGCGAGCGCTTTCGAGACCGCCTACAACCCGAACGATTGTCCAGAGATCCGCTGGGGCGCGAGCGAGCAAAGCGAGGAACGTTCGACTTGCCGTCGGCGCGCGCCTGCGGAGCAGCAGGCCAAGATGCGCGCATATTCGGTGTGGTTCGCGGAACGGCGTCGGCCTGCGCGTGGCGACCTCGGGCCAGAGGTGCCGGGTTTCTCCCCGCAGGATGTCGGTCCCGGCAGCGAGCCCGACGCGGCCGAGCCATGACGAGGGTCGAGTCGCCGCTCCGCTAGCGAGGGCCGTCCCGAGAGCCGGTGCGCGGTCCAAAGCCGTACTGGTGAGCGCTCGATCGCTCGATCCCCCCCTCGACCGCGCGAGCTTTGGTGTAGACTCCAGACCATGTCGACGATCCAGAGCGCGGGCGATCCCAGCGACCGCCGCGACAACCAGCGCTTCGACTACGAGGTCCTGGTCAGCGTCACGCGGGGCGATAGCACCGTGGAGTGCGCGAGCGAGGACATCAGCACGGGCGGCATGCGAATGCGGGTCGACGGCATGCTGCTGAAGGTCGGCGAGCGGGTCCGAGTCAGCTTCAAGCTGCCGCTGCTCGCCGATCCGATCC
>CBFGLP010000689.1:0-2836 GCA_965649595.1 uncultured Myxococcales bacterium
CGGATGCCGATGCTGCTCGCGCTCAACTTTGGCAACGGCACGCCGCTCTGCGGTCCGGATGCCAAGGGCTGGATCGACAGCGAGGTGTTTGCCGACAAGGGCGGCTCCGGTGGCGGCGGTGGACCGGGGGGGCTGCCCGAGGAGACCAGCAAGGCGCTGGCCGAGGCCAAGAAGGCTGCGGGCGGCGGCAAGTGGCCCGACGCGGCCAAGCAAGTCCAGGCGCTGATCGATAGCGCGGGCAATGATCGCAACCGCCTGCTGATCCGGCTCGCGCTGGCGGAGATGTCGACGAGCGCGGCGCCACGCGTCGCGCTCGGCTTGTACTCGGGGCTCGCTCGCGAGCTCGACCAGCTCGGCCTCGACACGTGGGAGCCGGAGCTAGCCGCTCGTTGCTTGCAAGGGCTGGTGCGTGTGCAGGCTGACGCAAAGAAAGCGAACCCGCCGCTGACGACCGATCTCGCATTCGAGCGACTCTGCCGAATCGATCCCGAGGCCGCACAGAAGCTCTGACTGTCCGTCCTCGCGGTCGGCAGCGGGGGTTGGAGGGGACGTGAGCGCGAGCGCGAGCCCAGCTCGCGAAATCTCGCGATCGCCCGTGGAGACCTGCTCGCTTTTTCGTTACGCTGCGAGCACGAACGATGTCGCTGCGTCGGCGTCATCCGGCGCTGGACAATCGCTCGACATCGTCAGCCTCCCGCCTGCCGCGATTCGTGATCATGACCGATACCGCTCGCGAGTCCTCCCACGTCCACTGGCTGCTGCTCGGCTCGCTCTCGGCTACGCCGACCGGCCGTCGCTTCGTGCTCGACAACGAGAGCTTCGCCGAGGCGTTCGGTGCAGCCGGCTTGCGAGCCACGGTCGACATCGGCCCGGCGCTCGGAGCCGCGGGCGATCACTCGATCACGCTCGAGTTCGGCGAGCTCAAGCACTACGCGATCAAGCACTTGCTCGCGTCGGTGCCGGTGCTCGGCGAGCTGCGCAAGCTCGCCGACGATCTCGGCGGACCGGCCTCGCGTCGACCTACCCCCGAGGGCGCGGTCGCTCGCGTGGTCGAGCTGATCGGTGACGGTCCGCTCGCCACTGAGCTGCGGAAGGTATTCAGCGAGGCCGATGCACCCGCGCTCGCGAGCACGCCAGCGCCCGAGCCGGCCAAGGACAACGCCGCGCTGGTCGACGAGCTGCTCGAGCAAGGTCAGCCCAAGCCGGCGACCAGCAAGGCGGTCGACTCGTTCATCTCCGCGATCCGAGGCAGCTCCGCCAAGCCGCCCGCCGACAAGCCTACGCCCGCGCCGCGTCGCGCTCGCGAGCTGGTCGAGACGGCGGTGTTCGGGGCCACCAACGCGATCCTCAATGCGCCCGCGGTGACCGGGCCCGAGGCGCTCTGGCGCGGGCTCAAGCTGGTCGTCGATCAGTGCCCGAAGCGCTCGGGCATGTTGGTCGAGATCGTCGACGTGGCGCCCGCGGGCCTCGAGCAGGCGATCCGCGAGTGTGCCAACGACGAGCCGATGAATCGGCCCGACGCGTTCTTCTTGTTCGAGCGCTTGCCCGGTGGCGACCAGGCGGTCGAGCTGCTGCAGTCCCTCGCCTCGGTGGCAGAAGATCTCCATGCCCCGCTGGTCGCCGGGATCGATCCCACCTCGTTCGGCGTGGACGAGGCCGAGGACGTCGGCCAGGCGCTGCGCGACGCCAAGCCCGACCCGAGCGCGGCCCTCCCCGAGAGCTGGGCCGAGCTGCGAGCCGACGAGGTCTCGCGCTGGCTGAGCGTCGTGTTCAACGATCCCGTCGTCGCCGTCGAGGGGGCTGGTGCGGCCCGCCGGACCGTGTTCGGTCACCCGACCTTCGTCATCGCGGCCATGCTCGCGGCGAGCTTCCGACACACGGGTGGATTCGCCCGTGTGATGGGCAAGGACGGCTCGCTCAAGGCCCCTGGTTTGCATGAGGTCGCCAAGGGGCGCGAAGCCGGTACTACGATTCCGCTCGCCGCGTTCCTGTCGATTCGTGCACAAACCGAGCTGGCCGAGCTCGGCATCATCGGCCTCGGCAGCGGTCGCAACACCGACATGATCGCGCTCTCGGCCGTGCCGACCGTGCGTGGTTCGAAGGATGCGGTGCCACTCCCCGCTCAAATCCTCACCGGGCGGGTTGTGCGCTTCGCCAAGTGGGTGTGCGATCAAGTCCCCGCCGGCACGAGTCGTGAACAAGCAGCCAAGCTGTTTACCGACGCAGCGACAGTGTTCTTGTTTCCAGGAGTGAGCGAAGGTCTGGCGAGGGTCGACGCTGCCGTGATCGATGGGCCCGCCGGCCCCACGATCCGGTTGGTAGCGACCGTGAGCCCTGCTCTGGCCTCGATCCCCTTCGAGGTCGGGTTCGACCTACCGCTGGGAGTGGCACTCGGCGATTAGCTCCAACTGCACTCGATCGGCCCCGCAGGGCCGAAAGGCGAGCTCGCCAGCTTGACAGTTTCGAGGCCCCGGACCTAACGTCTCCGCGCACCGGGAACGCCTCCGAGCAGCGCGGACCAGGACGCCCGATCACAGGGAAAGTAGCGAAAGACCATGGCCGAGACAGTACATCTCTACCTCAAGGCGAACGGCACGGACATCAAGGGTGAGAGCACCCAGACGAGCCTCGGTCGCGAAGGCTCGATCGAGTGCCTCTACTTCGAAGACTCGGTCCGGACGGCGCGCGAGAAGGGCACCGGTATGGCGACCGGTCGCCGCACCTACGAGCCGATCGTGCTTCGCAAGCGCATCGACAAATCCTCGCCGCTGCTGGCCAAGGCGCTCTGCAACAACGAGGTCGTCGAGGGCACCTTCAAGTTCTTCCGCCCGAACCC
>CBFGLP010000690.1:0-1919 GCA_965649595.1 uncultured Myxococcales bacterium
CGCACCCGGGCAAGAAGCTGCTGTTCATGGGCGGCGAGCTCGCTCAGCTCCGCGAGTGGAACCATGATCGCGGCCTCGACTGGCACCTGCTCGACGAGGACAGCTACGGCGGCCACGCCGAACACCGCGGCGTGCAGGCGCTGATCCGCGATCTCAACCGGCTCTATCGCGAGCTGCCCGCGCTGCACGAGCTCGACTGCGAGGCGGAGGGCTTCGAGTGGATCGAGCCGGACGACGCCGAGCGCTCGGTGTTCGCGTACTTGCGCAAGGATCGAGCCGGCGAACGCGTGCTGGTGATCTGCAACTTCGCGGACGTGCGGCACGAGGGCTACCGCGTCGGCTTGCCGGAGCCGGGGGCTTGGTCGCTGCGCTTGTCGACCGACGCGCGCGAATACGGTGGCGACGAGGCCATCACCGTCACCGCCCGTCCGAGCAAGATCGTCAGCGAGTCGATCCCCGCGCACGGTCGCGACCACTCGCTGAGCCTGACGCTCCCGCCGCTCTCGACCCTCATCCTGCTGCCCGCGAAGTGATCGAATGCACCTCGCGATCGAATGCAGCGACGGCCTGCCCTACCCGCTCGGAGCCACGCTCCGTGACGGTGGGGTCAACTTCGCCGTGGCCTCGCGCCACGCCGAGGCCGTCGAGCTGTGCATGTTCGACGCGGCCGGTCACGAGCGACGGATCGAGCTACCTGGCCGCAGCCATGGCGTGTGGCACGGCTTCGTCCGCGGGCCGGGCGTCGGCCCGGGCCTGGTCTACGGCTTTCGAGCCCACGGTCCCTACGCTCCGCACCACGGTCACCGCTTCAATCCCCACAAGCTGCTGCTCGATCCCTACGCGCGCGAGATCGTCGGTCGCTTCGAGTGGGACGAGCGGCACTTCGGGCACGCCGCGACTCCGGGCTCGCTCGACGCTCGTGACAACGCTGCGCCGATGATAAAGGCCCGCGTCGCCGAGCCGCTGCCGAGCGCGCCGACTTCCGGAGTCCGTGTCCCCGCGGCCGACACGATCCTCTACGAGCTCCACGTCAAGGGCTTCTCGAAGCTGCTCGATCGCCTGCCTGCGCAGCTGCGAGGCACCTACGCGGGCCTCGCCCACTCGGTCTGCATCGAGCACCTACGAGCGCTCGGCGTCACCACGCTCTCGCTGCTTCCGGTCCACTACGCGCTGTCCGAGCAACACCTGACGAAGCTCGGCCTGCGCAACTACTGGGGCTACAACACGATCGGCTGGTTCTGTCCGGACCCGCGGCTGTCGAGCCAGCCCGACGATCCCACGGCGACACGGGCCGAGTTCCGCGCGATGGTCGATGCGCTGCATGACGCGGGCTTCGAGGTCGTGCTCGACGTCGTCTACAACCATAGCGCCGAGGCTGGCGAGCTCGGTCCGACCCTGAGCCTCCGCGGCCTCGACAACGCGCTCTACTACCGGCTACGGAGCGACGACCCCTCGCGCTGCCTCGACTGGACCGGCTGCGGCAACACCTCGAGCTTCGACCACCCGCAGGTCGTGCAGCTGGTGCTCGACTCGCTGCGCTACTGGGTCGAGCAGATGGGCGTCGACGGGTTCCGCTTCGACCTCGCGCCGGTCCTCGGGCGCAGCTCGGCCCGCGCCGGCGGCTTCGACCAAGCGAGCCCGCTGCTGGTGGCGCTCGCTCAAGATCCGATCCTCGCCCGCGCCAAGCTGATCGCCGAGCCGTGGGATCTCGGCCCCGATGGTTACCAGCTCGGCCGCTTCCCCGAGCGCTGGATGGAGTGGAACGATCGCTTCCGCGACGGGCTGCGGCAGTTCTGGTTGCACCGCAGCGTCAGCCGCGGCGAGCTCGCGCGGCGCCTGGCGGGCTCGAGTGATCGCTTTCACCACGGCCTGCGATCACCCAGCGCATCGGTCAACTTCATCACCGCGCACGACGGCTT
>CBFGLP010000691.1:0-11057 GCA_965649595.1 uncultured Myxococcales bacterium
TCATCACCGCGCACGACGGCTTCACGCTCGCCGATCTCGTCAGCTACGCGCACAAGCACAACCTCGCCAACGGCGAGGACAATCGCGACGGGCACAACCACAACGCGAGCACCAACTGCGGGGTCGAGGGGCCCAGCCAAGACCCGCAGATCCTCGCCCGCCGCGCTCGCCTGCGCCGGGCCCTGATCGCCAGCCTGTTGGTCTCCCAGGGCACGCCGATGCTGCTCGCCGGCGACGAGCTCGGCAACAGCCAGGCCGGCAACAACAACGCCTACTGTCAGGACAACCCTACGGCCTGGCTCGACTGGTCGCGCGTCGACACCGAGCTGCTCGAGTTCGTCCGCGCTTGCGTCGAGCTGCGCCGTACTCATCCGGCGCTGCGACGCAACGCCTGGTTGCGCGATGTCGACCGCGATGATGAGGACGGTTTACCGGTGCAGTGGCGTCGGCCCAACGGCGCGGTCATGAACGTCGACGATTGGCATGACCTGAGCCGCCACTGCCTCGGCGTGCTCCTCGGTGAGCCCGACGACGCCCTGTTGTTGCTGTTCAACGCCGAGCTCGAGGTGGTCGAGTTCACGCTTCCGCCCGGGCCCTGGATCTTGCTGCTCGACAGCGATCGGTCCTTCGCTGGTGCGGCGATTGTGGAGCAGGCCTCGGTGCGGGTCCCTGGTGAGTCGGTGCTCGTGTTGTCCCGCGAGCTCGGAGCTTGACGGGCCTCACTGCTCGCCGAACAGCTGCTCGAGCGTCGTGGCAAAGAGCACTCGCTCGGCCCAGGTGTCGAGCTCGGCCACGCTCGCCCTAGCCAGGCGAGCACGGTGGCGCTCGCTCGGCTCACCGAACTTCAAGGTGAGCTGCTTGAGCAGCACCTCGGCGCGCCCCTTGGCCTCTCCCTCCGCGCGCCCCTCTGCGCGCCCCTTGGCCTCTCCCTCCGCTCGGCCTTGATTGAACCACTGCTCCGCGAGTGTCATGACGTCTTCCTCGGCCCTCGGGGCCAGCTTGCGTAGGTTGACACGAAACGCATCCCAGATCATCGGATCGTTGGTGATCGCACTGAGGTAGTTGACGATCGCTGCCAACCAGGGCCGCGGTAGACCATCGAGGAGACCGACCCACTTGGGCATCTTCTCGACCAGTCGGCTCCTGACGCGCCCATCTCGAAGCAGCCACAAGGCGACCTTGGCGAACGCCGCGAGCGCTCGACTGGCGAGGTCGTCGTCGCTCGTGCGCCGCAGATCGTCGACCAGGAGCTGGAAGTCGGGCACGAAGCGCCCGAGCTCGGACCCGCGCTCGAAGAGCGAGGGCGAGAAGAGCTCGTGAAAGCTCCGCGGCGAGGTCCAGCCCTCGGGCGCATGGCAGATCAGCAAGGGGATGATTGGCGGCAGCGGACCGGTCGGGTGGTCGCCATCGAAGCGTGCCCAGATCCGGTCCATGTAACGAGACATCCGCAGCGGCATGCGTGGATCGTTCGAGCTCTGATGCTCGAAGAGCAGATACACGAGCGCGTTGCCGAGCTCGGTGTCGACCTCGAAGAGCAAGTCCGTGTAGCGATGCGCGAGCTGCTCGTCGACGAAGGATCCCGAGACCAAGCGCATCGTCGACCAGTCGAAGCACGCAGCGACCGACGCCGACAAGTTGCAGCGGGCCAGCGCGGCGGCGTTGTCGGGTTGCTCGAACGCGGCTTTGAAGAGCGAGTCGTGCGGACGTCCAGCCACGCGCGGACGCTAGCGTGCGAGATCGCTGTTGAAAACCAGCAGGGATGCTGGTCGCGCCCATGCACATGTGCATGGTCGTGGCCTGTTCCGGTGGATAGCCAAGCCAGCCCGCCCGACGGAACGATCATCTCCAAGGGGCAAGGCCCCCAACGGTTAGCCTGCTCTATGCCACGGCCAGCTCCACACTCTCTATCTCTCTATCCTCGGGAGAAAGGCGGTAGCGACTCGGGTCTCCTTCGAGTCCTTGAATGGCATTTTTGGCGCCGGTAGCGCCCATACTCTACCTCTCGCCCAGCTCGCCGAGCCGAACGACAACTTCGGTATCAGCTTGGCCGCCAGAGACTTCGACGACGACGGATTCGATGATCTCGCCACAGGCTCCCCCGGCGAAGATGTGGGCTCGACTGAACATCTGCCGTCTCGCCTGTGATTACCTCATGGGCGATGAGCACGGCTACGAATCGATCCGGACGCTCGGCTCTGGTTTGATCACCAGATTTGCGGAATAGCCCATCTCGAATATAAACTAGCCGTGATAAACCAAGCGCAAACAATTACCCTCCGTTCAAATCTGCTCGCAGTCCTCCTGGTCGGGCTCTGGGCATGTACCCTGGAGGGTGCCGAACCGCTCGAGGACGACGCGGCGGTAGAGCTCGAGCAGGCGAACTCCGTCAGTTGGCCATCGGCGGTGGAATCCGATGTCGAGAGCGATCCACTCGCGGATCTCATCGAGCCGCCTGACACTGACGAGAACACGCAACTCCAGGCCGGCCTCGCTGCGGCGTCGAGCGGCAACGTGCAGGCCGACTTCAACGGCGACGGCTACTCCGATCTCGCCATCGGGGTCCCGTTCGAGGACTTGAATGCCATGGACGACGGTGGCGTGCACGTGCTCTACGGCTCGCCGAGCGGCTTGACGGCCACCAATAACCAATTTTGGAGTCAGAGCAGCGCCGACGTGTTGGGCGACCCCGGTGACTTTGATAGGTTCGGTCAGGCGATGACGGCTGGAGACTTCAACGCTGACGGATATGGCGATCTCGCCATCGGCGTGCCCTTCGATAGCGTCAACTCGGTCCGTGCTGGCGCCGTCAACGTGCTCTATGGTTCGGCTTCTGGCCTGACGGCCGAGGGCAATCAACTCTGGCATCAGGATAGCCCCGGAATAGAGGACCAGCCCGGGAACCACGACTTTTTCGGCCTCGCCCTGACCAGCGGTGATTTCAATGCGGATGGCTACTTCGATCTCGCCGTCAGCGCGCCCCAGGATGATCCGAACGGGATTCAAGACGCTGGTCTGATCAATGTCATCTACGGGTCGGCCACTGGCCTGACCGAAGTCGACAACCAAATCTGGCACCAGGACACCCCAGGTGTCGATGGCGTCGCGGAGCCCTTCGATGTATTTGCGCTTACGTTGGCCGCCGGTGACTTCGACGGTGACGGACGCGACGATCTGGCGGTCGGGACGCCGGCCGAAGCTGTGGGCTCCATCGACTTTGCCGGAGCGATCAACGTCCTCTATGGTTCCAATAGTGGGCTCTCAGGTAGTGGCGACCAGTACTGGCACCAGGACACCGACGGCATCAAAGGCGTCGCCGAGCCATTCGACCAGATCGGTACCAACTTGGCCGTTGGTGACTTCGACGACGATGGGTTCGATGATCTCGTCGTAACCGCAGACCTCGAGGATGTGGGCTCGATCATGGAGGCCGGAGCCGTGCACGTAATTTACGGCTCCGGCAGTGGCCTCGGGGAAGCGGGCGACCAGTACTGGCATCAGAACGTATCGGGGGTCGACAATACGGCCGACGCTCGCGATCAGTTCGGCGCGGCGGTCGCTGTGGGTGACTTCGACGCGGACGGACGCGATGATCTGGCTATCGGCGTGCTCGAAGAGGACGTCGGGGCCATCCAAGATGCCGGGATGGTCTACGTGCTCTATGGCTCCGGAAGTGGACTTTCGGAAGACGACGACCAGATCTGGCATCAAAACATCGATGGCGTCGATGGTGTCGCGGAAGCCTCCGAGTACTTGGGTGACTCGCTCTCGGCCGGTGACTTCGACGGAGACGGCGCTGGCGACCTGGTGATCGGCGTACCTTTCGAGGACGTGGGCTCCGTGTCAACCGCCGGTGCCGTCAATGTTCTCTATGGTACCGGGGCCGGGCTAACGGAAGAGGACGATCAAGTCTGGCACCAAAATAGCCCTGGTGTGCTCGAGACTGCCGAGCCGGGCGACCGCCTCAGCCATGCGCTCGGCTGACCCAGTGGGGATCGCCCTACGACCGCAGCAGCGCCTGATACAAGCTCAGGTACTCGCCCGCCGAGCGCCTCCAGCTCCAGTCGCGCCGCATCCCCGCCCGCTGGATCGCCCGCCAGCCCTCGGGGTGCTCGCGATACATGTTCACCGCCCGCTTCAGCGCCCAGCGCAGCCCCGCGACCGTGGGATGCTCGAACGCGAAGCCGGTCCCCTCTCCACAGGCGAGCCCGACGTCGCCGGGATCATGGACCGTGTCGGCGAGCCCACCGGTCGCGTGCACGATCGGCACGGTCCCGCAGCGCATCGCGTACATCTGCGTGAGCCCGCAAGGCTCGAAGCGGCTGGGGACCAAGAGCGCGTCGCAGCCAGCGATGATCTTGTGCGAGAGCGGCACGTCGAAGGCGATCTGCGTGCGGACCGTGTGCAGGTGGTGGCGAGCGGCGAGCTGAAACGTCTCCTCCAGCTTCGGCCCGCCGCTGCCCAGCACGACCAGGCGAGCCGGCAGCTCGTGCAGCTCGGGCACCAGCTCGGCGACCAGGTCGAGGCCCTTTTGCACGGTCATCCGACTGACGACGCCGAGCAGCGGGACTCGGGGTAGCTCCGGCCACTCGCAGATCCGCAGCAGGTCGGCCCGCGCCGCTCGCTTGCCCTTCGGCCCGGACGGGCCGACGAAGCCATCGAGGTGATCGGCGTCGTAGTGGGCCGCGAGGTGCGGGTCCGCGGCCGGATCCCACTCCTCGGTGTCGATGCCGTTGAGCAGCCCGTAGATCTTGTGGTTGCGCAAGAAGCCGTGCAGGTTGGCGCCGAACTGCTCGGTCTTGATCTCGCGGGCATAGGTCGGGCTGACGGTGGTCACCGCGTTGGCGGTCGCGATCCCACCCTTGAGCAGGTTGATCGCGTCGTAGTACTCGAACGCCTCGGGGTGGAACACCTCCCAGGGCAAGCCGGTCAGCGGCAGCAGCTCCTTGGAGCACAACCCCTGGTAGACGAGGTTGTGCAGGGTCAAGACCGTGCGCGTGCGCGGGTGCAGGGCCCGGGCGTTGGTCGCTATCAACCCGGGGATCAGCGCCGCGTGCCAGTCGTGGGCGTGGATGATGTCGACCGGCCCGCCCATCAGCTTGGTGGCGACGCCGACGACCGCCTTGCTCAGCAAGATGAAGCGCAGCACGTCGTCGTCGTGACCATAGATGCCCTCGCGATCGAACGCCGCGTCGTTGGCCGCGAACAAGGTCGGCGCGCGACCGGGTCGGTCGAGCCGCAAGAAGCGGACCTGCGCCGTCGCTGGGCCGATCGCCACGTCCGCGACCACGCCGGTGTCCTGCGGCTTGAGGCCTTGCTTGGCCAGCGCTGCCTTGGCGGTGCGATAGAGGGGCAGCACGACCGCCGCCTCGACGCCCGCAGCGGCGCGGCCGAGCGCATCGGGCAGCGCCCCGACGACGTCCCCGAGCCCGCCAGTCTTGGCCCAAGGGGCACACTCGCTCGACACGTGAAGGATTCGCATGACCGACTAGCGCTCCTTGTAGCGAGGGCCCGAAGAGAAGTGGCTGTGGCGCGAGCGATCGGTGACGTCGTAGCGACCCTCGAACTCGGCCATGACCTGCTTGGTGTCGGGATCGCGGCGCATCAGCTCGGCCATATCGAACGCCATCAGGATCGGCCCCGTCCGCGGCACTACGGTGCCCTTGGGCAGCACCACGATTCCGGACGGGCTGACGAAGGGGAAGCGCGCACGATCGGCTTCGGCGTCCCACCCGATCTCGGTGCCCGCCTCGATCCTGCAGTTCTTGTCGAGCAGCACCCGACGCAGCCGCGCGCCCTCGCCGATGTCACAGCCCGAGAGCAGGATGCTGTCCTCGAGGTGGCAGCCGGGGTGGACGAACGAGTCGTAGCCGAGCAGCACCCGGTCGAGGAAGCTGCTCGACACGATCGAGCCCTCGCAGACTAGCGAGTCGATCGCCGAGCTGACTGGATGGTTGGGCGAGTGGCGAACCAAGCGTGCCGGCGGATAGTCGCGCTGAGCCGTACGGATCCGCCACTCACGGTTGTAGAGGTTGACCGCGGGGAGCGAGCTGCGGACCTCCATGTTGGCGGCGAAGTAGCTCTCGAGCGTGCCGACGTCGCGCCAGTAGGGGATCGTGCCGTCACGCTCGCCCGGGACCACGTTGGTACCGAAATCATAGACTTGGATCTTCGCGCCCTCGCGCAGCAGGCGAGGGATCACGTTCTTGCCGAAGTCGTGGGCCGAGCCCTCGTCCGCAGCGTCGACGGCGAGCACGTCGAGCAGCACGTCGCGGCGGAAGAAGTAGTTGCCCATGCTGACCAGCGCGCGGGTCGGATCGCCGGGCATCGGCTTGGGGTTCGCGGGCTTCTCCTCGAACCCGATCAGGCGTCCGGTCGCGTCGATCTCCATCACGCCGAACTGATGCGCCTCTTCGATCGGCACTGGCCAGCCAGCGATCGTAAGGTCGGCGTTGCTCGCCTCGTGAGCCTCCTGCATCTGATCGATCGCGAACTTGTAGATGTGGTCGCCGCTGAACACCCCGACGTGGGTCTCGCGCGACTCGTGCAGCAGGTTGACGTTCTGCCAGACCGCGTCGGCGGTGCCCTTGTACCAATAGGGCCCCATCCGCATCTGCGCCGGGACGATCTCGATGAACTCCTGGATCCCGTAGAGGTGCCAGTTGCGGCTGATGTGCTTGATCAGGCTCGTGGCCATGAACTGCGTCAGCACATAGATCCGCCGATAGCCGGAGTTGACGACGTTGGACAGCACGAAGTCGACGATCCGGTAGCGGCCCGCGAAGGGCACCGCGGGCTTGGCCCGGTGGCAGGTCAGCGGCGCGAGTCGGGAACCCTTGCCCCCGGCGAGGACGAGCATCGGCGTGCGGTTCACGGCCCTAGCCTAACAGGTAAGTCTGGCGGGCATCCGCCGAGATTCGCGACGCGCGGGGGGTGACCCTTCGGGGCGTCGCGCAGGTCGTGGATTTGGTAGAAGGCGGGCATGAGCGTCCGCCTGCCGGCCTCCGTCGAGGACGTCGTCGACGTCGAGCTACTGCGTGGCACCGCCGCCAACCCGGACGCCCCGCCCGACCTGCTCGTAGAGGTGCCCCATGGTGCCGACGAGCTGCGCCACTATGACGCCCTGCGCCTGCGCCTGCGCGGCGACCTGCCCGACGACCTTCACCTGTTCTTTTGCCTCAACACCGACGTCGGCGCGTGGGACTATGGCCGCGCGACCGCCCAGGCCCTGATCGCGGCCGCACCCGAGCGCTCGGTCCTGCTGCTGCGCAGCCTGATCCCGCGGACCTTCGTCGACTGCAACCGCCGCTCGGACTACCGGGGCGGCCGGCTCGACGAGGGCGCGCTGACCCCGGGGATCCCCAGCTACGTCCGCGACGAGCACGATCGCGCGCTGCTGCTCGAGCTCCACCACGCCTACCTCGAAGCCGCGCGGCTCGCGTTCGCGGCCGTGTGTGGAGCTGGGGGGCTCGCGCTCGTCCCCCACAGCTACGGGCCCCGCTCGCTCGGCGTCGAGGCCGTCGATGACGACATCGTCGCCAAGCTGCGCTGGGCCTGTGCGCCGGAGCGTCACGATAGTTGGCCGCTGCGCGCCGAGGTCGACCTGCTGACCCGCGACGGCGAGGGCCGGATGCTCGCCCCCGAGGGTGTCGAGGCGCGGCTGCTCGCCGAGTTCGCCGCGGCAGGGTTCGAGGCGAAGGCCAACGACACCTACTACCTGCACCCGAGCACGCTCGGGCACGAGTGGTCGTCGAGCTACCCGGGGCAAGTGGTGTGTCTCGAGGTCCGGCGCGACTCGTTGGTCGAGAGCTGGTCGCCCTTCGAGGAGATGCGGGCGGTGGCTGGGAAGTGTGATCGGGTAGCGAGGGTGCTCGCGCCGGTGCTCGGCGAGGCTTTGGCGGCTCGGCTATCCTGACGATTCTTCGGCTAGGTCCCAGACTTCATGAGCCCATTCGCAGTCGGACCTGCCCTCGACCTTCGGCACGAACACGCGCTCGGCCTGAAAATCGGGGGCTGTCGGGCTCGTTAGCACGACTCGAATTTCTCCCTCCGGTACGTATGAGGAGAAATCGTCGCTCCTTTCAATGCCTAGCGTAATGGGAGCGGTTGCAGTCTCGCCGGGCGCGGGAGGTGGAAAAACGGTGACCGAGGGTTCTGGATCTCTACGCTCAGGCCGCTCGCGTCACAATAGGTCTGTCCACAACCGGTCGCTAGCAGCGCTCCGAGGACCAGGCCAAACCCAGGCCTGCACTACCGCTACCTCGACGCCGTGCGACGTGCGTTCGCGGCCGTGTGCAGGGCCGGTAGGATCGCGCTCGTCCTCCACACCTACGGGCCTCGCCCACACGGAATCGACGCCGTCGATTCCGTGTCCGACGAACGTCGGGCTAATCCTGGTTGCAGCAGCACCTGTACGCGGTCTGCCCAACGATGCCGTACCCCTGCATGGGGTCTGCGCACGAGAGCCCATCGAGGCCCCCAGGACCGAACGACTGGCAAGTTGCCAGATCCATGTGCACGACGAACACTTCGTCGTTGAACCAGCAGCCGCCCGCGGCGCACGTGAACCCCTGATTGGCGCAGACTTCGGCGCAACTGAGCACCGGATTCGCCACGACCGTGCAATCGCTCAAGATCGACCCACAAACCCCAGATTCGCAGTGCCCGAGGTCATATTCCTCGTCAATGATGCACGCGTGATTGCAGGTTCCGCAATGCAGATCGTCGGTCTGGGTATCGGGGCAATGCCCATCCGCCGCACATCCACCCGCGCAGGTGAAGCTTATGTCAGTGGTCTGCCAGGCCATGTGCCCCATGTTGTCGAAGAACTCGGCCCGGAAGGTCCGCGAATCGGAGCCGTCGAACTGCAGGGTCTCGACCTGGCTGATCTGAGCCCAGCTGAGCTCGATGGTGTAGGTACCATTGCCCCCATCGATGAATGCTCCGAAGTTGGCCGAGCCGTCTTGCGTCTTGAGGCTCCCGCCCTGAATGTCGTCCGGGCCGTCGGGATCGATGACGGTGGCGGTGAAGATGACGGTCTCGCCTTCGGTGATCGACGAGACATTGGTCCCGAAATCCACGATCATCGGACCGCCCTCTTCCATTCCACCGGTGTCGGTTCCATCGTTGGTCCCGTTGTCCGTCCCGTTGTCGGTGCTGTCTGTCTCGGGATCGGTCGACTCGCCCTCACCGTCGCCACCCGGTGAAATACAGAAGCCGTTTTCACACACCAGCCCACCGCTGCACGTGGTCCCACCGAGGCATTCGCAAAACTCGGTGCCGGGTTGGCAGCTGGTCTCGTCGTCAGCCTGACCGCCGGAGTTGCAGCCAAACAGGAAACCGAGGCCAAACAATGTGCTCAGCAGAAAGCCGTTGGGACGCGAGGTGCTCATTGGTCGAGCGTATCTCACCCAAGATGAGCCTGTCGAGCATTGATTGCGAAACGCGCGATTGACTCATCATTCTATCGGGCGCGAACTTGCGCAGACCTGCAGTGACAATGAGCTGGTCCGTCGACATGGCAAACGCCGACCGCGAGGATGATGCAGAACACGAAGTGGGCGTCGCAGGCTAGCTCGACGCGCTCGGCACAGTAGATGCCGTCGGGGGATCCAGTCGGAATCCTCGTCCGTCTGGTCCACGAGCGCGCCGCTGACCGGGATCTCGAGGTTGAGCGCGCAGACGCAGCCATCGCGTCAGGCTCGGGCAGCGACATGCTGGCGTCGCTGGCCGGATCGCAGCGTCTGCAACCGAGCGCGAGCATGGGCGGTGGCGTGAGCCGGAGTTGCCGCGTCGCCATGAACCCGGCCAGCCTAACAGCCCTGCTGGCGGTGTGTCCACCGCGTGGAGGTAGTTGGGCTATGTTCCAGGCGTGCCCTCGATCGAACGCGTCGTGGTGGCTTCCCTGGTGGCGTCGCGCGGTTCAGCTGCGGCGACGACCGCTCGCAAGAGTCCGGGAGCGACGAGGCTGGCAGCGAGACGATCGGCGATGGTGAGGGTGACACGACGACCACAGACGACGGTGACGGCGATGCCACGACGGGCGATGGTGATGGCGACAGCACGACGGACGAGGGCGTCGCGCAGATAGTGACGCTGCAACACGGCCGCTTGCCACGCCGGGATCGCTACGTGCTCGCTAAACCCTCCGTCGGTTGCTACCTGCGTGGAAATCAAAAATCTACCCAGATCATTCGGCAGCTCGCAGCTCACTCGGTTGTCCGGGCGATCAGTTGCTCGACGCGATTGGCTACCGGGTTGGCGATACCATCGTAATTCGACAGCACCGCGACGACATAGCCTCGGTCTGCGTACATGTCGAGCTGGGCGCTGATACCCGAGAACCCGCCACCATGGCCGACCACCCGGCCTGCGGGGCCTTGCTCGAGCTGGAACCCGTAGCCGTAGCCCACGCCGGAGTGATCGATCCACATCTTGGTCAGCGAGACGTCCGAGACCAGCTTCCCGGTTTGCAGGGCGCGCGCGAACCGGTGCAGGTCACCTACGGTCGAGAAGCCTCCCCCAGCCGGACCACCCTTGATGACGTGCGCGAAGATGTTGCTACGCCAGCCGTATTCACTGTCCCGATCCCGCATATATCCGATCGCCAGATTCTCGACCGGCGCATCCATCTCGTAGCTATCGGAGTGGGTCATGCCAGCGGGCGTGTAGATATGCTCGCGCACGTGGTCGAAGTAGTCCTGGCCGGTCGCGCGCTCGATCACCACGCCTAGCAGCAGCATGCCGGTGTTGCTGTAGGAGAAGCGCGCGCCAGGCTCGAACGCGAGGCTATCGCCCTTTACCAGCTGCTTGAAGTCCTCGATGGTCCGGTATCGCTCGCGCGAGCCGTTCGAGAACGTCTCGTTGAAGTAGTCGCCGAGCCCGGAGGTGTGGGTCAGCAGGTGGTGGATCGTCACCCGATCGGTGATCTCCTTCGGCAACCACGACTCATCGACGTACTTGCTGATCGGCTCGTCGTATGTGAGCACGCCCTGCTCGACCAGCCGGGCGATGGCCGTCGCGGTGAACATCTTGTTCATCGAGCCGAGGTTGAACTTCGT
>CBFGLP010000692.1:0-2801 GCA_965649595.1 uncultured Myxococcales bacterium
GGCAGCTCGAGGTAGTGATCGGTGAAGGTGTGGTTCTGCTCGGGATCCAGGAGCTCGAGCAGCGCCGCCTCCGGCGAGCCACCATAGCCCTGCGAGAGCTTGTCGACCTCGTCGAGCAACATGACCGGGTTCTTCACGCCAGCCTTGCGCATGGCGTTGATGATCCGACCCGGGATCGCGCCGACGTAGGTGCGCCGGTGACCGCGGATCTCGGCCTCGTCACGCACGCCGCCCAACGCGATGCGCAAGAAGGGCCGCCCGGTAGCCTCGGCGATCGAGCGACCGAGCGAGGTCTTGCCGACTCCGGGCGGGCCAGCGAGGCACAAGATCGTGCCCTTGCTGCCACCCGAGAGCTTGAGCACCGCCATGTGCTCGAGGATCCGCTCCTTGACCTCGTCGAGGCCGTAGTGGTCGGCGTCGAGCTGCGCAGCGACCTTGTCGAGATCGTCGGTCGAGTCGGCGCGCTTGGTCCAGGGCAGATCGGCGATCGTCTCGAGGTAGGTGCGCGCGACCCCGAACTCGGGGTGCGCGGGGTTGAGCCGACCGAGCCGAGCGAGCTCGCGATCGGCGACCTTGCGGACCTCCTCGGGCAGCCCGGCCGCGTCCAGCTTGGCGCGCAGCTTGTCGACCTCGCCGGTCTCGTCTTCCTCGCCGAGCTCGGTCTGGATCGCCTTCATGCGCTCGCGCAGGATCGCGTCGCGCTGGTGCTTGTTCAGCCGCTTGCGCACCTCCTCGTCGATCTTGGTCCGCATCTCGTGCAGCTCGCGGGCCTCGTTGACGAAGCGGGCGACCAGTCGCAGGCGCTCGACCACGTCGAGGGTCATCAGCACCTGAACCTCGGCCTCGCGCTCGAGCGGCAGCTGAGCGGCCACGGCGTCGGCGAGCTGGCTCGGGCTCAGGCGCTGAGCGGCCGCCTCGGCCAGGCTGCCGCCGGCGCTACCGGCCATCTCGCGCACGTGCTCGCGCAGCGAGTCGGCCAGGATCTTCGCCTCGTTGACGTGGGCCTGCGTCTCCTCGAGCGGCTCGACGGTCACGCGCAGGTAGGGCTCGGTCTGGACCGACTCTCGCAGTCGCACGCGCTCGGTCGCCTCGACGACGAGCCGGGAGCTGCCGTCTTTGCCACGACCGACGCGGTGGATCTTGGCCAGCACCCCGATCGGCACCAGATCGGCGACGGCTGGGTTCTCGTGGTCGGGATCAGTCTGCGAAGCGACGACGATGAGATCGCCGGCGCTCACGGCGTCGACCATGGCCAACGAGCGCGGACGCCCGACGGGCAGGGTCGACACGGTCCCGGGGAGCAGCACCCCGCGACGAAGCGGGAGCAGCGGGTACTCGTTGGCGTGAATCTCGGGCATGTTCGGTTCTCTCTCTCAGTCGCTAGGGACTGACTCTGGCTGTGGCTCTACTGGTCCCTCGAAGGCTCGTCGCCACCCCACATGTGGGCAGGGTTCGAGCCGGTGAAAGGGACGTAAACTCGATGACGCCGAGCAAGCTAAGTCGAAGCTCCAGCCGGTCAACCCGCGGCCTGATCCGCGTGGCCCACCCAATCGGCGAGTGCGAGCTCCAGCGAGTCGCGCCATCGACATGCTCGAGTGAGCGGTAACGAAGAGCCATCTAGGACGTAGCGTGGCACCGGGCGAGGGGCTCGGCCACTCGCCCCCCTCGGGCAAAGTGGATCCTGCAGCGCCGCTCCACTCCATGACCCTTCGGGCCCCGGGCCACAATCGAGCATCGAGTCCGGATTACCGCTCCACTATATCGATTCGATACGGAGCGAATGATCACACTTCGAATGTCGCTGCACGAGCGGAGGATCGTGCCTCGGCGATCTCGAGCGGGCGCGAGCCTGCCCCGATCAGCACCAGCACCTCATCGAACCGACGATACCCGACGCCCTGCTCGCCTGGCAGCGAGACCACGTGGCCGCGCACCTGCACCGCCTCGCCCGCTTCGAGCACCCATTCACGCCAGCGAAAGCCCTTGTGGAACAGCACGCCGTGCACGGGCACCTGCGCGTGGATCAAGCTCTGAACCGCCGCGGGGAGCGGGTTGAAGGGCCCCCCGCGACCGCCACGCTCGCCGACCTCGAGCGTGATCGGAGAGCCGGCGGCCTTGACCGCGATCGCTCCGCTCGCGTCGGCCAGCGCGAAGTCGGTGAACTCGAAGGTGTCGACCACGGTCACCCAACCACGCATCCCCTGCTCTTGCTCGATCAGCACGCGCCAGCCGACGCCCTCGCGGCCAGAGATCGGCGCCCGCACGAGGCCCGAGCCCTGCACGAGCCCTTGCACGTCCACCCAACCAGGCCGCAGCGACGCGATCGCGGGACCGAGCGGCTGGGTCGAACGCCGCAGCCGCACGACCACCGCAGTCATCACACCGAGCACGAGGCCGAGCAGGAGCAGGTCCACGTCGGCCCGAGCATATCTCGTAGGCAGCAAGCGAGGTAGCGAGCTCGCTGCCTACGGAACACTAGCGGTCAGTCGACGAAGAAGTCCTTGATCGGCTCGACCGAGGGATCGACCGCGTACTTGGCGAAGTCGGTGACGCCCGCCTCGCGCAGCACCTGCTCGTCGATGAAGAAGTTTCCGTTGGTCGACCTGGCCTCGCGGGTCAGGATCACGTGCGCGGCGTCGGCCATGATCTCGGGCGTCCGCGACTGCCTGACCGCCGCGTCCCCGCCGAGCAGGTTCTTGACCGCCGCGGTGGCGATCGCGGTCTGAGGCCACAGCGCATTCACGCCGAGGCCCTTGTTGGCGAACTCGGCGGCCATCCCGAGCACGCACATGCTCATGCCG
>CBFGLP010000693.1:0-1611 GCA_965649595.1 uncultured Myxococcales bacterium
TTGCGCAGCTGCAGCTCGAACTCCTGCTCGAGACGCCGCAGCTCGGCCGCGTCCTCGACGTCGTGAAGGCGGACCAGCGGCTGCCCGGCCTCGACCTGATCACCGGGCCCGACCAGCACCGCGGCCACGCTCCCGCTCGCCAGCGCCGTCACTTCATTACGGCCGCCCAAGCGTACGAGCGCCGGTCCGGACGCGTACTGGCCGATCTCGACCGTAGCGATGTACACGAGCGTGATCACGACCAGGACCACGAGCGCGCGCGTCGACCATGCCAGCGCGCGGGAGTGAAGACGGGCCACCTCACCGCGGGCGGACCATGCGTGGGCTTCGACGGCCTCGCGCCGAAACAGGCCGGGCTCCGTCTCGCCGCTCGACTCGTCCTCGATCGCACGCTCGAGCTCGACTTGCAGCTCCAGCGCCGCGAAGTGTGGCGCGAGCCGACGGGCGAGCTCGGCGAGGCGCTGCTGCTCGTGCTCGGCGAAGGCCGGCCGTCCACGATCGCGGGCCACGACCAAGAGCGCGAGGATCTCGGCGCCCGTGCTCGTGCAATTCACGACCGGGTGTACGAGCAAGCTGCCCGCGCCCTCGCCTTCGGGATCGTCGCTGGCCCGAAAGCGGCGATCTCGTTCGATCCGTGCGACGACTAGTCCCTCACCCGAGGCGAGCGCGTGACCGATCAGCCCTTCGCCGGTAGCGATCTCGCGCGCGTCATCGAGCGCCGACCACGACACGCCCTCTTCGGCGTCGTGGATCAGACAAGCTGCCCGATCTCCGAAGTGATCCA
The DNA here is from genome assembly GCA_965649595.1 of uncultured Myxococcales bacterium. GTDB lineage: Bacteria > Myxococcota_A > Polyangia > Nannocystales > Nannocystaceae > Plesiocystis. The sequence continues at coordinate 785 of CBFGLP010000693.1, forward strand.
GCAGAAACTCTTCGAGGATTCGCGCGACCGCAGCGACCTCCACTTGTGCGGCTACCTGCCGCAGCACGATCAGCATCGCCCGCTGCCACACCCTGTCCTCGCTCCCCTCGAGCCCATCGCTCACCCGAGTCATTGGAATCGAAGAAAGGGGACGAGCCCCCATTCGAGCGCTCGTCCCACGGTGCCTGCTCGGCTTCAGTCGTCCACACAGCCGCAGCTACAGGTGCCGCACTCCGACTGCGATTCCCCTTGTCCGACACCGCCGACGATCGCGGTGAGCTCCTGCTTGGAGAGCTCCTTTGCAACCTGGCGGCCGAGGATACGCTTGCTGTCCTTCTTGTTGTTCTTCTTCATACTTCGGTTCCTTTCTGTCTGTTTATATTGGTGGTTGTCCATGCGAGGAGCGTGACCACCCTCTACGCTACCGAAGGTAGCGCTCCCTGAACGGCATCACCGACCAGGGTCTGCTTTACCGAGGAGTCCCCGGCAAACTCTGGTGGCTCAGGACGCTTGGGTGGCCGCAGGCGCCCAGGCGTCACTCAGCTGATGCTCCCAGGGGTTGACCACGTGGAGAGCATCGACCGCGGCGTTGTCGTCCAAGTCGTTGAGATCGGCCATGTGGAGGCTCACTGCCGCCGGATCCCAGGCGAAGTCGGGCCGCCCCTGAATCAGCATCTGGCAGAACGCATCGACCAGGGTCAGCGAGGCGTCGAGCTCTTCGAGCCACAGGAACTGGCCCATTTGATTGACCTCGAGAAACACGTGCTCGCCGGTGGGCGTGACGATGAGATCGACGCAGGCGAACACCAGCCCGAGCCGGTCGAGCA
>CBFGLP010000694.1:0-2858 GCA_965649595.1 uncultured Myxococcales bacterium
CCTTTCCCGATTGAGGTGGGTCCTTCGAGAGGGTGTCCGCTCGCGGCCTTCCCGATGGGGGGATCAACATCCCGCCACGACTGCCGGGGTCCATACGGGCAGCTCGGCGCGACCACGGCCCTCGAAGGCGCGCAAGGCCAGATCGAGCGCGAGGTCGGCGGCGTCCACTGTTTCGCCTGCGTGACAGCGATCGAGTGGTTCGAGCGCGGTGGCGATCTGATCGGTCAGCGCGACGAGATCGACCCCGAGCGCACGAGCCCGACGCAGCGCCTCGACCTCGCTGGTCGAGTCATCCGAGAGAGCGGATCGAGACCAGCGCTCGGCCGCCATCGTCCCGTCCAGCTCGAGGCGCACTCGCCAGCTCACGTCACGCTCGCCGATCTGCGCCTGACCGTGCAGGCGCCCGGCGACGCTCCACAGCTCCACGCGTCCACGCACCTCGGTCGAGGGCTCCTCGAACTCGACCGCCCAGCCGCTGACCGCCGCGTCGCGATCGAGCGCGCTCACTCGCATGCGAGCGCGTGCCTGGCCGGCCTCGTCGAGCAGCACCAGCACGATCTCGCTGCTGCCCTCGAACACGACCCGATAGCGGCTCGTGTGCCCGACCCGAGCCGCTATCGGCTCTGAGGGCCGAGCCAGGACCGTCACGCGTCGCGCGTGCGAGTGGACCTCGAGCGGTGCGACTCGGGGCTGCGGATCCGTGCGCGGATCCACGCTCGAGGCGAGCTCGAGCTGCGATCGATGAGCGAGCTCGCGCTTCGACACACAGCCGCCGAGCAGCGGCAACATGGACATGCATAGATAAATCGAGACTGAACGTGCGAGCCGAATGGCTCGCCGAGACTGGGCAATCATCACTGCGACCTCCTGCGGACGCGTCCGCACCCGTGTCCTCGGCCCTCGTCGGACGGGCTTGCAAGCTCGCTGCGGGTTCGGCCGACGCTGCGATCGGGTGGCTCGCGCTCGATCGCGACCGCGCGGCCCCGTCTGCTGCGATCGCGCGGCTCTGCTCGACCCTTGCTCGCGCAGGGGTCCCGGCCCGACGATGGGCCATGCTCGCTCGCCCCCCTCGTGCTCGCTCGTTCGCAGGGCTGATCGCCGTCTCGCTCGGAGGCCTCGTCGCCGTGGGGCTCGGCTGCTCCGAGGGCACCGCCGCCGACGAGGTTGGGGACGAGTGCTCGTTCGGCGAAGGGGTGATGTGCAACTGCCCGGACGGCAGCCAGAGCGTCGCGTGGTGTCGGCTCGACGGCTTTGGTTATGGCCCCTGCGAGTGCGGCGAGGGCAACGAGAGCCTCGGGGACGAGGGCGGCGAGACCAGCTCGACCGGGGACGGTGAGGGCGAGACGACCGACGAAGGCGACTCGACCAGCGATGGCGCGAGCGAGGCCACGGACGACTCGACCGAGACGAGCGACGAAGGCGACTCGAGCGAGACCAGCGAGGGCGGCGAGACCGGGGATCCGAGCGGCGACCAGGTCTGCTACCTCGGCCCCGACGAGGACTACTCGGTCTGCTTCCCGCTCGTCATGCCGGCGCTCCCCGCTGGCTACGAGTACCCGGCTCCCTATATGGGCAACCCCAACTACCGATCGCCGATCCGCTACCTCGATCTCGAAGCGATCGATCAGTCGGCTGCCATCGCGCCCAACTTCACGCTCGACGAGCTCGCCCAGGTCTACAAGGGCCGCTACGCGGTCGTGCAGCCGCACGCGGTCGAGCGCCTGCAGCTACTCCGCGACATGCTCGGGCCGATCTCCGTAAACTCCGGCTACCGCCCGCCGGGCTACAACGCGATGATCGGCGGCGCCACCTATTCGCGGCACATGTACGGCGACGGCTTCGATCTCGATCCGGTCGACGTCTCGCTCGCGACGCTCGAGTCCGCGTGCACGGACAACGGCGGGTTCCTGGTCGAGTACGAGGCCCACGTCCACTGCGATTGGCGAGACACTGCCGTCGACGTCGGCTTCTTCGGCGTGCCCGATGTCGAGGTCCCGGTCCCGATCGACAGCGTGCTCGCGGCCACCCTCGTGCACGATCCCGTGCACGACACCTGGCTCGCGCCCGCGCAGGGCTTCGACGAGGGCGAGCCGGCTCGTCGCTGGACGGCCTTCGCCGCGAACGACGATGTGCTCGCCGAGGCTCGCGGACGCTCGTTCTCTCCGCCGCCCGGGACCGCGCGGATCGAGGTGATCGTCGGCGCACGGATCTTCCTCGCGCACGCGCTCTGACCCGTGCTAGCTACAGTTGGCATTGACGCCGACTGTGGCGAAAGCATATGGCCATGGAAAGCGCATAGTCGAGGCGCTGCAACCAACCATCGCGCGTGGTCGGGTCAGGCGCCCCGGCGCAACATACTCGGATCAATCGCCCTCGAGATCCGTCAACCCTCGTGACGATGGCGCACCCCATGCAGACCCGTCTCGAGAGCATGTTGAACGAGGCCGAGCGAAGGGCCCTGGTGAAAGTGCTCCGCTCGAAACCGGACATCACGCTGGAGAACCTTCAGAGCTGCTTCAAGGGGAAATACGGAGCGATCCTCCGCTCCATCACCGTTCGCGAGTTGCTAGAGAGCGAGTTCGCCCTCACCCAAGACGGTGGTCCGCCGATCGACCCGCTTCGTCTCGAAGAAGCCAAACGTCTCAACGGGGAGCCCTACGATCGTTGCGTCCTCGAAGCCATCCTCACTGCTGGAGGGCGTGCAGTATCGGCAGGTTACCTCCGTCCTCGTGTGGGCGGGCCTCGCTGGAAGCTTCAAGCCTCCCTCCGTCGCCTCGTCGACGCAGGTCACCTCGAGCGCTCGGGTGTCACCAGCTCGACTCGCTACCGGCCTCTGTATAGTCAGCCGCCCGCGGCTG
>CBFGLP010000695.1:0-4489 GCA_965649595.1 uncultured Myxococcales bacterium
TACATCTCGCCCGAGCAGACCGGTCGCACTCGCCGGGAGATCGATCTGCGGACCGACCTCTACTCGCTCGGCGTGATCTTCTACGAGCTGCTGACCGGCCGCTGTCCCTTTGTTGGCGGCGCGGTGCTCGAGCTGGTCCACGCCCACCTCGCTCGTCGGCCGCGGCCGCCTCGCGAGCTGCGTCGTGATCTCCCGGCGCTGCTCGGCGCGATGGTGATGAAGCTGCTCGAGAAGGCGCCAGAGCATCGCTATCAGTCGGCGAGGGGCCTGCACGCCGATCTCGCGCGGATCGTCGACTCGATCGCCGAGGGCAACGCCGAGCCCGAGTTCCCGCTCGCCGAGCACGACCTCGCGCCGATCTTGCAGCTCGGCCATCGCCGTTACGGCCGCGAGGCGGAGCTGGCTCGGCTCGAGCAGGCGTTCATCGAGGCGCGCGAGCAGAGCGATCTGCGGCTGGTGTTGGTCGAAGGCGCTGCGGGGCTCGGCAAGTCCGAGCTCTTGCGCGCGCTCGAGGTCCGCTTGGCCGAGCGCGGCGCTTACCTCGGCAGCGGGCACTTCGTCGAGCGAGGCGAGCAGCCGACGCGGGGGCTCGGCGAGGCGATCAACATGCTGCTCGAGCAGCTGCTCGGCGAGAGCGAGGCGCGGCTGGGCGAGTGGCGGGAGCACCTGCTCGCGCGGCTCGGCCCGCTCGTCACGGTCATCGGCGAGCTGGCGCCTACGCTCGCGTGGCTGCTGGGGCCCTTGCCGGAGCTCCCGCGGCTCTCGCCCGACGAGGCTCGCCAGCGCCTGCACGTGGCCGTGCGTCGCCTGCTGGCTGCGTTGGCCGAGCGTGGTCCGGTCGCGCTGCTGCTCGACGACCTCCAGTGGGCCGAGCCGAGCAGCGTCGAGCTCCTGCGGAGCCTCGCTGCCGGCATTGGTGGGCCGCTGCTGATCGTCGCCGCGCTGCGCAGTGACGAGAGCGAGCGCAGCGGGACGCTGACGCGCTTGCGGATCGAGCTGAGCGAGAGTCTGCGGGCTCCGATCGAGCTTCGCCTCGCGCCGCTCGACTCGGCGGCGCTCGAGCAGATGCTGGCCGAGCTGCTCGGTCGTGCAGCGGGCGAGGTCCGCGAGCTGGCCGAGCTGATCGCCCACCGCAGCGAGGGCAACCCGCTCTTCGTGCAGCAGTTCCTCCGCCACCTCGTCGAGCAGGAGCTCGTCCGCGCCAGCCCGTCTGGGTGGCGCTGGGACATCGATGCGATCACCAAGACCAGCTTGCCGACCGACGTGGTTGGGATCGTCGAGGGGAGGCTAGGGCGCTTCTCGTCCGACGAGCTGCGCTTGCTCGAGCAGGCCGCCTGTGTCGGCTTCAGCTTCGACCTCGCCACGCTCGCGTGGATGCAGGCGCACGAGCAATCTTCCGCTCACCAGCCGCTTGGGGCCGAGCAGCGCGCAGCTGCGCTCCAGCGCTTCGAAGCCGAGGGGCTGATCGTCTCTGTCTCGCGCGGCTGGCAGTTCAGCCACGAGCGGGTCCACGCGCAGGTGCGGGCGCGCTTGTCCGCCGAAGAGCGGGCGCGCTTGCACTGGCGCTTGGCCGAGGTGCTGGCCGCGAGGCGCCGCGCCGAGCAGGGCTCGCCCGAGATTGAAGGCGAGGGCCTCGCGGCGTTGCTCGAGCACCTCGTCGAGGGCCTGCCCGCGATCGAGGACGTCGACAAGACCGAGCGCATCTATCTGGCTGGCCTCGCCTGGCTCGCGGGCGGCCGCGCGATGCGTGCTGCCGCTTGGGCGACGGCCGAGCGCGATCTCGCTGTCGGCGTCGCCTTGCTCGCGCCGCTGCGTAGCGAGCTGCTCCCAGCCAGCGGCCGCGAGTCCGACGTCAACTTCGGCGACAACCCACCCGGCGATGCTCGTGCGCTCGCGTTCGCGCTTCACTTCGCCCACGCACAGGCGCTCGCGTTGTCCGGGCGCTCGGACGAGGCCGCCGACGCGTTCGCGCGGCTGCTCGACTGGGACCTGACCTTGCACGAGTACGCTCAGGTCGTCGCGCGGCGCATCCGCTTGCTCGCGATGCAAGAGCACATACGCGAGGCGATCGATCTCGGGCTCACCGGGCTCGCTCGCTGTGGGTTCCGGGTCGGCTCGTCCGTGGCTGCGCTGCTGGTCAACCTGGCCCGGACTCGCCTCGATCTTCACGCGCTGATCGATGTCCCGCTGGCCAGCGACCAGCCCTGCACCCCCGAGGTCAGCGCGGCGATGTACATCCTCGACGCGCTGCACGGCGCCTGCTTCGTCACCGACAAGCGGCTCTACGTCACGCTGACCTGTCTGCACGCTCGGCTGGTCCTGCGCGGCGGCTCGCACCCGACCGCCCCGGTCGCGCTCGCGCAGCTCGGTATCGTCGTGATCGCGGTGCTGCGAAACCCGAGCGCGGCGGCGCGGCTGTGTGATCGCGCGCTCGATCAGCTCGAGCAGGTGCCCGAGTTTCATCGTCCGCGGATCGAGTCGTGCGCGCGGTTGTTCGTGTGGCCACACTCGCGGCCCTTCACCCAGCTGGTGCCGGGCCTCGACGAGCTGTTCGAGCGCGCGCTCGAGGTCGGCGATCGCGAGACCGCTGGCTACGTGGCAGGGCTCGGCCTGCGCATGATGGTCGAGACGGACGTGTCGCTGCGCGAGGTCGTGGCGCTCGGCGTGCGCCTGCGGGCCGAGCTCCAGCCTTGGGCGACCGCCGAGCAGCGGACGATCACCTCCTCGGTGCTCGGCTCCGCGATCGCGCTCGGCTCCCGCGAGCGCGACGAGCCGGTCGAGCTGATCGGACGCGCCGAGGCCGAGCGGGCCGGAGCCAGCGCGGTCGCGGTCTACGGCATAGCGACCACCACGGCGCTCACGATGTGGCTGCTCGGTCGCCGCGAAGACGCGGCGCGCGAGCTCGAGCCGAACGTCGAGAATTACCGACAGGTCTCGCTCGGCTCGTGGAACTTGCCGCGCTTCGTGCTGCTGCGCTCGCTCTGCTTGGCTGATCAGTATGAGCGCAGCGGCGGGCGCGAGCCCTCGCGCCGGGCCCTGCTCGACTGGCTCCGACGTGCCCGCTCCGATCTCGCGCGCGCGGCCGCCAGCGCCCCGGCCAACTTCAGCGCAGCGGTCACGCTGATCGAGGCCGAGCGGCTACGCGTCCAGGGCCGCTCGGACGCCGCGATCGAGCGCTACGAGCTCGCTCGCAGCCGGGCCGAGTCGAACGGGCTCACCTATGTCGCCGGCATCGCGGCCGAGCGATTGCTCGAGCTCGCGCACTCGCTCGGTCAGACCGCGGCCGCCGAAGGTGCGCTGCGGCTCGCTCGGCACACCTACCGTCGCTGGGGAGCTTGGGCCGTGCTCGCGCGGCTCGACGCGGACCAGCCAGCCACGGTCCTCGCCCCTGCGCGGCGCGAGAACAGTACGCAGACCACGTCGAGCGACGCCGGCCTGTTCGACTACGACATCGACGGCGCGAGCATGCTCGAGACCATTCAGGCGATCAGCGAGGAGCTGCACCTCGATCAGGTGATCGTCCGAGTGCTCGGTGCCGCGATCGATCACGCGGGCGCCGATCGTGGCGTGCTGCTGCTCGAGCGCGAGGGCACGATCGGCATCGTCGCCGAGGGCAGCACCGGCTCGGTCACTCCCTACCTCGACAGCCCGATCGCGCTGACCGACGCCGACGAGCGCCTGCCTCGCAGCGTGGTCGAGGCGGTCCTGCGCACCGGCAAGCCGGTGATCCTCGATGAGTTCGACCACGATCCGGCGCTCGCTCGCGACCCCTACCTGACCGAGGGCCAGGTCGCCTCGCTGCTCTGCATGCCGATCGTCAAGCACAGCCGCCGGGTCGGCGCGCTGCTGCTCGAGCACGAGACCTCGCCCGAGCAGTTCACCTTCGAGCGGCTCGAGGTCCTGCGCAGCCTCGCGGGTCAGGCTGCGAGCGCGCTCGACAACGCCCGGCTCTACGCTGCCTTGCAGCGCAGCGAGGCGCAGTGGCGCTCGCTGGTCGGCGGGGTGCCGGACATCATCGCGTTGATCGACGATCGCGGCCGCATCGAGTTCGTCAACCACCTCGATCCCTACGAGATCGACGTCGCGCAGGTCCGCGGGCTCGCGGCTGACGCGTTCATGCAGGCCGACTCGGCGCTCGAGTGGCGCGAGGCGTTCCGCGAGGTCGTCACGCGCGGGGTCATGCGCGAGCTCGAGGTCCAGATCGCCGCGCCTGGCGAGGGCGCGCGCTGGTACATGACCCGACTCGCGCCGATCAGCGTCGGCGGTCGCGTGACCAAGGTGATCAGCATCTCGACCGACATCGACGAGCGTCGGCGCTCCGAAGAGAACCGCGTTCGGCTCGAGGCTCAGCTCCGCCAGCAGCAGCGGCTCGAGTCGCTCGGTACGCTCGCCAGCGGCGTCGCCCACGAGATCAACAACCCGATCCAGGGGATCATGAACTACGCCGAGCTGATCGCCGAGCGGGCCAACGAACAGGACATGGTCGAGG
>CBFGLP010000696.1:0-4939 GCA_965649595.1 uncultured Myxococcales bacterium
CACCTCACCGACAAGGTCATGGCGGTGCTGTTCACCGCGCCCGGTGAGCGGGTCAACCAGCCCGACTTCGGCGTCGGCCTCAACCGCGTGGTGTTCGAGACCCTCGATCCGCTGACCCTCGCCGCGCTCGAGTTCCGGATCAGCCAGGGCCTGCGCCGCGACCTCGGCGACGAGGTTCAGCTCGACGGCGTCGACATCGAAGAGACGCCCGAGCGTGGCGAGCTGGTGCTCAAGATCGGCTATCGCCGCCGCAGCGATCGCCTGCCTCGCAACCTGGAGATCGTGCTGTGAGCGTCGAGCTCGAATGGCAAGGCGCGCGCCTGCCCGATCCCTGGCAGGGCATCCGCTACCTCGAGCTCGGGCCGAGCGATCCGCCGGTCCCCGGGGCGCTGCGGCTCACGGTGCACATGGCTCGCCCGGTCGAGCTCGCGCTCGCGGCCACGCACGTGCGCGTGCGCGGGCCCGAGCCGATCAACTACACGATCGAGTTTCCAGTCGACGGGATGGGCGATCGGATCGCCGAGATCCACGTCGAGTTTGCCGCGGCTGGTGGCCACGGGACATGGACGCTCGAGCTCGAGCGGCCCGAGGGCGTGCTCCTGCACCCCTTCTTCTCGACCGCGAGCTTCGTGTTCGCGATCGAGTGCGAGGCCGGGGATTGCCAGCCGGCCACCGACGAGGCCCCGCGCGAGCCCGATCCCGATCCCGAGCTCGACCTGCGCCACAAGGACTTCCGTGGCCTGCTCGCGCTGCTCGCCGATCGCGTGCGGATCGCCAACCCTCAGTGGGCCGACCTCGCGCCGGCCTCGTTCGAGCGCGTGCTGCTCGAGCTGCTCGCCCACCACGGCGACATGCTCTCCTACTATCAAGATCGCGTCGCCAACGAGGCGTTCCTCGACACGGCTACGCAGCGCTACTCGCTGGCCCAGCACGCGCTGCTGCTCGGCGAGCGCCTCAGCGAGCACCAAGCCGCGACCACGCTCTTGGCCTTCGATGGGATGAGCGAGACCGGCGAGGTGCCAGCGGGCCTGCAGGTCCGCATGCCCCGGCGCAGCAACGAGGCTGCGGTCGTGTTCACGGTCCTCGCGGACGCGCCCGTCGATCCGGCCAACGACGCCGATAACCTGCTGCCCGCGCAGTGGCCCGACGCGTTCACGGCGACGATCCCCGATGGTGCGCAGAGCGTGCTCTTGCTCGGCGAATGCGAGAGCCTGGTCGTCGGGCGCTCGATCGCGCTCGTGCAGGGCAGCACCACACAGGTGCGGACGATCGCCCAGCTGGAGTCCCTCGAGCAGCCAGGCTGGGTCGCCGATCCCAACGACCCGCTCGACGTGACCCCGGTCGCGCTGACCCGCGTAGAGCTCGATCGTCCGCTCGACGAGGCGCTGAGCCTGTGGTCGGACGACGAGGACCAGCGCCTGCGCGTGCACGGCAACCTGGTCGCGGCGGCACACGGCCTGCGCGTGAAGGCGGTGCTGCCGAGCAGCAGCAGCGGTCCGCTCGCGCGCGAGGATGTCGAGCTGCGGCTCAACCGACGCGACAGCGTGATCGTCCGCGACTCGCGAGCCGGCTCGCCGCGCTGGCAGCTGCGATCGCTGCGGCTGCCGAGCGGTCCGTTGCTGTGGGATCGCGACGCCGAAGGCGAGCCGATCCCGGCGCTCGAGCTCGAGGTCGACGGCGAGCGCTGGTACGCACAGGAGCACCTCCACCGCTCGCGCCCCTACGACAACCACTACACGGTCAGCAGCGAGGAGGACGGCCGCGCGTGGCTGCACTTCGGCGATGACCGCCGGGGTCGAGGGATCGAGGTCGAGCCCGATCCCGAGCTCGGCCTCGCCGCGCCGGTCCCGACGCTCGAGCTGGTCATCCGCTACCGCGTCGGCGAGCCGACGGCCGGCAACGTAGCGCTCGGCAAGCTCAGCGAGATCGTCCGCCCGCGCAGCGACGAGAGCGATCTGCTCGACGCGCTCGCGGCCCTCGGCGACGTGCGGGTGACCAACGTGCTGCCGGCGACCGGCGGCGCCCGCCAGCTCGGTCGTGCGGCCGTGCGCGAGGCCCTGCCCGCGTCGCTGCGCGGCGGTCCCTTGCTGCGCGCCGTCACCCTCGACGACTACGCCCGCGTGGCCGAGCAGGCTGACGAGCGGGTCGAGCGGGCCGCCGCGCGCCTACTCGGTGGCGTGTTCAACACGGTCATCGTGTTGGTCGACGAGCGCGACGCGGAGCAGCTGTCCGACGATCTGCGCGGCACCGTCGACGAGGCCCTCCAGCAGCTGCGCATGACCGGCCGCGAGGTCGTGGTTCGCGGGCCCGACTATGTCCCGCTCGACGTCGAGCTGGCCTTGTGTGCACAGCTCGGCACGCCGCGGCATCGCCTGCGCGAGCGGGTCTACGCGGCGCTACGGCCCGGCAGCAGCGAGGCGCCCGGCTACTTCCACCCCGATCGTCTGAGCTTCGGGCAGGACCTCGAGCTCGGCGATCTGCTCGCCCACGTGCAGGGGCTGTCGGGGGTCCGCTCGGTCAAGGCGCTGGTGTTCCGGCCGCTGCGTGACCCGAGCGACCAGCAGGTGTTCGAGCGAATCCGCCTCGGGCCGACCGAGGTCGCCCGGCTCGACGCCGACGCGCTGCAGCCCGAGCACGGCCGCCTGCGCGTCAAGATCATCGGCCTCGACGCCGACATCGACACGAGCGCTTGGTCGATCGACCAGCCCGAGCTTGGAGGAGAGTGATGAGCCGTCCGCCGCGACCCCACCCCGACGAGCCGACCCACGGCGAGCTGCTGGTCCAGCAGGGCCGCCTCCACATGCTGCCCTTCAGCTGGCAAGCGCTGGTCAGCCTCCAGCACGAGCTCGCGCGCGACGAGCTCGGCATGGTCTTGCCTGGTGGTGAGGGTGACTTCGCCGGGACGCTGTTCGAGCTCTCGGCCCTGGTCGCCCACGTGCTCGGCAAGTACCAGGACCACTACGCGAGCGAGGCCTACCTCGACACGGCGGCCACGACCCGCAGCCTGCTCCGGCACGGCTATCGGCTCGCCTACGTGACCGATCCGGGGCTCTCGGCCAGCGGCGTGGTCGCGTTCACGATCGGCGCGGCTCTCGACGGCGAGCTGCCAGCCGGGCTCGCGCTGACCAGCGCGGCCAAGGGCGAGCGCAAGGCTCAGAAGTACGAGACCACCGAGGCTCGCAAGGTCGACGCCCGCTGGAACTCGATCGAGCCGAGCCAAGCCCGCGTCGCGCTCGCGTATTCAGGCAATCAAATTCGCGTGACCACGACCGGGCTCGAGCTGGTCGTCGGAGCCGATCGTGTTGGTCGAGAACGTCGGGCTCGAGCGCGCGCAGCTGCACCTGCTGAGCGCGGTCGAGGAGGATCTCGAGCTCGGCGTCACGACGCTGACATTGGCGAGCACGCTCAACCCGACGATCACCAACCCGGCCGACTGGACCCTCCACGCGCGCCCGCGCGAGCGCGAGCACCTGTTCGGCTGGGACGCCGACGCGGCCCTGTTCCCGCCCTCGGCGTTGGCCAGCGCGGGCGTCTACTCGGCGCCGAGCGAGCCGATCGCCGCGCTGCCTGCCGCCGGCTACGAGCCCGACGACCTCGCGCTCGACGAGGTCCTGCTCGCCCGCCGCGTCGACGACTCGCTGCTCGACACGTGGATGCTGATCGCCAACGAGGGCAGCTTCGAGCTGGTCCGCGTCACGCAGGATCGCGCGGTCGAGGCGGTCTTCCACCACTGGGACGACGAGGTCGTCAACGTCCTGGTCGTGGTCGACGGAAACACGCAGACCGACACGCTCACCAACTACTACCACCGCTGGATCGCCGCACCGAGCACTGCGCTGACGCTCGCGCGGCTCGACGACAGCCTCATGCTGCGCAGCGATGTGGCCCCCCGCGCGACCTTGCTGCACGAGTTCGAGCTCTCGCTCGCGCTCGCCAGCGACGAGCCCAACACCAGCCTGCTGACCAGCCTGCTCGAGCTCGACGACGTCTACACGCTCGAGCCCGGTATGCGGGTGGTGCTCAGCGATCGCGCGGGCTCGACCGCCGAGCTGGTCGAGCTGGTCCGCGTGCGCGAGGCCAGCTCGGGCAACACCGAGATCGAGTGGAAGCGGGTGACCAGCGCGATCGACCACGAGTGGACGCTCGGCGACCTGCTGGTGCTCGGCAACGTCGTCGCGGTCTCACACGGGACCTCGCGCAGCGAGGTGCTCGGCGATTCGGACGGCAGCACGGCGAACCAGCGCTTCATCCTGCGCAAGCCGAGGGTCACCCAGCTCGCCGGCGTCGACGGGGCCGAGCCGGCGCTGACCCTGCGAGTCGGCGAGGTCACGTGGACGCGGGTCGTCGACTTCGGCGAGAGCAGCGGGACCGACCGACACTACCGGGTCGAGATCGATCCCGATCAGCTGCTCCACGTGGTGTTCGGCGACGGCCAGCGTGGCGCGGTGCCAGCCAAGGGCCGGCGTCACATCGTCGCCGAGTACCGGGTCGGCCTCGGCGACGAGGGCAACCTCGCCGCTGGCGAGCTGACTCGGCTCGCCCAGGCGCACCCGCTGATCGAGGCGGTCCGCAACCCGCTGGCGATCACCGGCGGCAGCGAGCCCGATGACGCCGCCGCGGTTCAACGCGAGGCGACCCGCTGGCTGCGGACCTTCGATCGCGCCGTCTCGACCCGCGACCACGCCGATCTCGCGCTGCTCTACCCCGGCGTCGCGCGGACCAACGCGAGCCTGCGCAAGCTCGGCGGCATCGAGCTGGTCGTCGCCGACGCGGACGGTGAGCCGCTCGCTGATCCGAGCGGGCTGCTCGCGTTCATGGCCGCCCGGCGCGACACCAGCGTGCCGCTCTACCTGACCGCGCCCGAGGCCGTGCCGCTCCACTTGAGCCTCGAGCTCGAGACCGACCCGGCGTTAGATCGGAAGAGCCACACGTCTGAACT
>CBFGLP010000697.1:0-1764 GCA_965649595.1 uncultured Myxococcales bacterium
GGCGTGCGCAAGCCGGATCCGCAGGCTTATCGCGGCGCCGCGCAGGCGCTCGGGCGCCCGCTCGAGCAGTGCCTGTTCATCGACGATCGCGCGCAGAACGTCGCCGCTGCGGCGGCTCTGGGCATGCCTGCGCTTCGCTTCGAGGGGGCGTCGGCGCTGCGCGAGGCGCTGCGGGAGCGCGGGCTGATCTGAATTCGAGCGCTCAGGGCTGGTTCGGCAGCGCCCGCTGGATCGCCGCGTGCGTGCCGACGGCCGCCGCTGCGGGTGCGCCCCACAGCACGTTGCCACGAAAGCCGACGAACACCTGCCCGGCGGCGGACAGTCGGTAGCGCTCGGGCAGATCCTCGCGGGCGAGGGGCGTGTCGTACTGACCCCCGACGATGATCGCCCCCCAGCCGCCGATGTTGATCCCGAAGTCCGCGGTGATGCCCACCGGCCCGCGCTGGGAGGTGATCCGATCGTTTCGCTCGTGCATGAGCCGAAACGCCAGCGCAGAGCTGAACTCGAGCGCAGGAGCCCAGGCCCCGCGGCCGAACCAGTAGCGGCCCGCGATGCCGAAGTTGGCCCACATGTCCGAGTTGTCGCTCGCGATGATCCCGCCCTTGGGCCCGAGCGTGAAGCGAGTGAACTTGTGCTTGCCGATCGTCTCGACGTGGGCGGGGAAGTCGACCCAGATCTCGTAAGCGACTCGAGCCGAGCTCCAGTGGAAGATCGCATCTTCGACGCTGATGTCGCCTTGCCGGATCCGGTACGCGTAGGCCGAGGTCGCGAGCAGCTCGACGCCGAAGCCACACACCGGATCGGGGATCAGGCAGCGCCACTTGGGTCGGCGCGGCTCGATTTGGGGATCGGGCCGCAGCTCGTAGCGCTCGCGCAGGCGCTGCATGTCCTCGGGCGTATAGAACGGGGGACCGCTCTCGCTCGTGGGCGCGACCTCTGGGGCCACCTCGGCTGAGCCAGGCTCGGCCGGGCCTTCGGTGGGGGGCTCGCTCGCGTCGATCTCCGGCTCGCTCGTCGCGGTGCTCGGCTCGCTCGGCTCGCTCGGCTCGCTCGGCGTGGAGCTCGGCCGCTGCACGGGCGGCCGCTCGGATGCGGGCGCCTGCATGGGAGCCTCCGTCGTCGGCTCCGGGGGCTGCGCGAGCAGCAGCGAGAGCACGAGCGCGGCGGTCACAGGGCCACTCCTCCCGCGACCAAGCCGAGCAGCACCAGGCCGATCAAGGGCGCCGTAGCGATCCCGTGCCCGCGAAAGCCCAGGACCACGCGGGTGTCCTGATCGAGGAAGTCGCCGCTGAGGAACGCGGCCGCCCAGCCACCGAAGCCCAGCGCCAGCTCGGCGTGGGTGCCCCAGTAGCGGCCCTCGAGATCGAGCACCGAGCTGTTGGCCCCGCCGATCGAGAAGTCGAGGTGGAGCGCGTTGCGTCGCTGGCTGAGCCAGAGCTGGTTGACCATCGCGACCCGCCAGGTGCGGATCGGGTCGGTCTCGGTCACGCCGGCGAAGGGATCGCTGGAGTCTTGGCTGGTCGCCGTGATCGCGCCCGAGCCGAGCGACCAGCTGCCGACGAGGCCGACCGCCCAAGGGTGCCAGCGCTTGGCGGCGAGCTTGACCGGCCGGAGCGTCGCGCCCCAGCGGACGCGGAATTGCGTGTAGGGGACATCGAGGCCGCGGCCGCTGGTGATTACGTTGAGGCCGACGCCAACGTCCGCGTCGAGCAAGAGCGAGACCGTGCAGACGCTGTCCTCGACGAAGCAGAAGGTCCCGCCAGC